>JBAYPL010000106.1:0-8959 GCA_041677745.1 Kapaibacterium sp. (SeqCode) | reverse complement strand
TCTGAAAATCATTTTGCTGATTTAACATTTGTGTCTCATCCGAATAACATCGTTGAAATCATCGGATTGAACAAAGTTTTCAAAAATCCAGAAGTATATATTTATGACATTCGAGGCAGACTCGTAAAAAGGTTTGACAGATTAAATTCTGACAGGCTTGACTTAAATTCAATTGATATCGGAAGAGGTATTTATTTTATTAAATCAGGATATTCTATCGGCAAATTGATAAAATACTAATTTAAGTAAATAGGCTACATCCTTTATATTCATAGGTAATTGCATCGAGCATATCGCAATTTCTTCTAAGGAATGTACATTAAGTATATATATAACAACTAATTAGATGGTTTTATCTAATCAATTATTCTTTGAATAATCTCAACATTTAAAAAACCTTAAAAATTCTGTGTACTGATTGGATAAAACTTCATATTTTTGTATTTTAATCTTTGCTAATGAGTTGAGTAAATGAAAAAATATTTCTTGTTATTGCTTGCTTTAATTATGATTTCTTGTTCTGACACTCCGGAAGAAGTTCTTATGAATGCCAGAGCAAACCTTAACAAAGGTGCTTACGAAACTGCACGTTTTCACCTTGATCAGATTATTAAAAATGACTCCTCCAATTGTGAAGCTCATCTATTGTATGGACGATTAGAATTTGAACAAAAGAATTTCGACGCAGCAATACAATCCCTGAATAAATCCGTAACTTCCAATCCGGATTTCTTACCTGCATACAAAGAACGTGCTAAGGTATTCAGGAAACTTGGTTTGCTGGATAAGGCTATACAGGATTTAAGCAGGTTACTTTTATCCTATGCCGACGACGGTTCAATTTATCTCGAAAGAGGAAATATTTATTTTGAAATGGACATGATGAGTTTTGCCTGTGAAGATTGGTTAAAAGCAAACGAATTGGGTATTAGTGAAGCTAAAAGAATTTATGACAAGTTTTGTATAGCTGATTCGGAATAATTTTCTATTAAACATATAATTTGTTATTTTTGTGGATGATTTAAATAACTTTTGGTTTACGAATGGATTTTTACTTTGAGAACATAAGAATAATTGAACCGTCTTCTGGTACTGATGAAACAGCAAATGTCAGAATTAAAGACGGTTACATTACAGACATAAGCAAACAAGAACTTGAAACTAATTCCGATACACAAAGAATAGACGGTAGAGAACTTATCATGGCACCGGGTTTTATTGATATACACGTACATTTACGCGAGCCCGGTCAAGAACAAAAAGAAACAATAAAATCTGGTACAGATTCAGCTGCTAACGGAGGATTTACTTCAGTAGTTTGTATGCCGAATACAACACCGGCAATAGACTCAAAAGAGACTATTGAATACATAAAAAACAAATCTGAAGGATTACTTACGAATGTTCTCATATCTGCAGCAATTACGAAGGGCAGGAAGGGCTTAGAAATTGGAAATCTTGACGAATTACATGACCTTGGAGTAGTTTTGTTCACCGACGATGGCTCGCCGGTCAGCGACTCTGATGTAATGCGTGATGCTTTTTTTGCATCAGCGAAAAATGACTTATTATTATCGCAGCACTGCGAAGATACAAAGTTGACCGGTAATTTTCTGATGAACGAGAGTCCGCTGTCAAATAAGTTAGGTTTGAAAGGCTATCCAAGAATTGCCGAAGAAATTATCTTGTTCAGAGATATTACAATGGCAGAATATTACGGTAATCGTGCCTATCATGCTCAACATCTAAGTACAGCCGGAGCTATTGATATTGTTCGTTATGCAAAATCACGTTCTATCAGAGCTACTTGTGAAGCTACACCACATCATTTTGTTCTTACTGAAGAGAATATGGCTGAATTCAATCCTAATTTTAAGATGAATCCTCCATTGAGACAATCACACGATGTTGAAGCAATAATCGAAGGCATCAAGGACGGTACCATTGACTGTATCGCAACCGACCATGCTCCACATACAGACAATGAAAAAGGTAATGGACTCGAAATGGCTCCGAATGGCATTATCGGTCTTGAAACTGCTATTGGATTATCAATGACGTATCTTGTCCATAAAAAGCACATTTCAATCAACAGGATGATTGAAATGTTAACTGTGAATCCTCGTAGGGTTCTGAGATTAGATAATCCCGAAATTAAAGCAGGAGCTATGGCTGAACTCACAATTTTTGCACCCGATGAAGTTTGGACTGTAAATAAGAACAAATTCAAATCTAAGTCAAAGAATACACCGTTTGACGGATTTGTTTTGAAGGGTAAGCCAAAATATGTTTTCAACAATTTTCAATATTTGGAATGCAATCTATAATGAATTATACTCAGCATTATTATACTGAAAAATGTTCCGATGTCCGTTCCGATACTTTCTGATAAGGATTTTAAAGATTATGATAAATAATATGATAAATGTTGATTTAATTATATTTGTTTTTGCAATATAATCTATATTATGTAAACTAAAATATATTTTTGATTATTCGTTTACCCTATTCATTAGAAAATATTTGTATCTGTTAAAAATTAAGAAATTACTTTATCATTAAAAAAAGAACCTATTTTAAACAAATTTGTGAGTTATGAAATGACTGATAAGAATCTAAAGATAACATTAGCGGTAGGTTTTATACTTTTAGTCGCAATGTCTCGACTTTTTCCGGTACTACCTAATTTTCAACCTGTATTAGCAATTGCATTGTTTGCAGGCGCAGTCTTTGCCAAGAATCGTCTTGCGGCTTTATTAATTCCTATAACGGCTATTCTTCTAAGCGATGTTCTTCTGCATTTTTTCAGCGAATCTTTACTTGGCTATTATGCAGGATTTCACTATTCGATGATTCCCGTTTACCTTAGTTACGGATTAATCGTATTGATTGGCGCTAATTATGCTTCAAACTTTAAGTTTACCTCTGTATTAGGTACTTCTCTTGTATCGGCGGTACTGTTCTTTATTTTAACTAATTTTTCATCATGGTTATTTGGACTTGATATAAACAACATGCCGTATTCGAAAGATTTTACAGGATTATCCAAATGTTTTACTGAGGCTATTCCATTTTTCAGATACACAGCCGGCAGTGTTTTACTATACTCTACTGTCCTGTTTGGTGCTTATTCCATAGCCGGTAAATACTTATTTGCTGATACTCAGAAACTTATTATTGACTAATTAGGCTAATTTACACCTAATTTTTATTGGGTCTGTCTGAAAAGCTATTTATTCTTGGCAATTGATGTGTTTTTCAAAATTGCTGAGTTACGAAATGTGTTTGTATTTTTTGTACGAAAATTTCAGAATAACTTTTCAGACAGACCTGTATATTTCTACAATATACCGGTATTTATTAATAAAATTTATAAATATCTTCCCTATTCCGTGGTTATTATTTCTCATTTATGTTCAAATCAAAGAATGTATAAGATTAAAAAATCAATTGATTCCACTTCTTAATATTCTACATCCTGTGATGAATTGAACAAAAAATCCAGATTATCGCATAATTTAACTAAATTGTATTAAATTAATTTGTTTATACAATTCTAATTAGTTATTTTTGTATTAATGATTAACAAAAATTGATTTTATTTATGGTAAAGTGTAATAGAAATAGTTTGAAGTATAAATCGGATACGCAAAGAGGGTATCTGTTGTACGTAAATCTATATTTACAGAAATCAACACCTTGTAATATCAATAACTTACAGTATTATTAGACGAAATATCGTAATTCATTCATTAGACAAACAAAAGATATAATATATCACTTATTAACTATTTAATTAACAGTTTTTTAAAATTAGGAGAAGATAATGAAAAGAGATTTTTTAATGGTTCGCGATTTCACAACCGAAGAGATACATGAAGCTTTTGAAATTGCACGTGACATGAAAGCAGACAGAAAAAAATATTCAAAAGTCCTCGAAGGAGAAACCTTAGCTTTAATCTTCGAGAAACCCTCACTAAGAACCCGTACAACATTTGATGTAGGAATCCAACAACTTGGCGGATACTCGCTGTATCTTTCGCCTGCCGAAATCAATTTGGGTAAAAGAGAATCAGTTTACGATGTTGCAAAGAATCTCGAGAGAATGGTTCAGGGTATCATGATTCGTACATTTGGACATGATATCGTAGAAAACATGTCCAAATACGCAAAAATTCCAATAATAAACGGACTTACCGATTATTCACATCCTTGCCAAGCTATGGCAGACTTCTTGACAATACTTGAAGTGAAGGGTAAACTCGAAGGTCTGAAACTTACTTATGTCGGTGACGGTAACAATGTAGCACATTCATTGATGGATGCAGGAGCCCGTCTTGGGGTAAATGTTACGATATCATGTCCAAGAGGTTATGAACCTAATATGATAGCATATCAACAAGCTGTTGAAGATGCAAAACAAACCGGTGCCAAGATAGAAGTAGTTCACGACCCGTTTGAAGCAGTGAAAGGTGCAGATGCTGTTTATACCGATGTTTGGGCATCAATGGGACAAGAATCTGAAGCTGCTGAAAGAAGAAGAATATTTTTACCTTATCAGGTTAATGAAAATTTGATGGCTGCCGCCAAATCTGATGCTATGTTCTTGCACTGCCTGCCTGCACACAGAGGCGATGAAGTTACAGACGGAGTAATTGATGCTCCCTATTCATTCGTTTTCCAAGAAGCAGAAAACAGACTTCATGCTCAAAAATCTGTGATGTACAAACTCATGAAACAGGCTTGATATGTTCAAGAAAGCATTAATTGCTGTTGGCGGTAATTCTTTAATTCGTGCCGGTGAACGCGGCACGATTGAAGAACAGTTAAACAATGCTAACCGGACTGCCAAAAGCATTGCTTTGATGATAAAAAACAACTGGCATGTTGTAATCACTCATGGTAACGGTCCACAAGCAGGTGCTGCTCTCTTACGCTCCGAAAGAGCCTCCGGAGAAGTATATACTCACACACTCGACATGTGTGTTGCTACTACTCAAAGTGAAATCGGTTATATTTTACACAGAGCACTCGAAAAACAATTGAAGTTGATTGATGTAAAAAGAATCGTTACTACAATACCGACTATGGTTGCTGTCTCGCCGGATGACCCTGCATTTCGAAAGCCGACCAAACCGATAGGACCATTCTATACTCAAGAAGTTGCTGAACAAAAGCAAATGACATTGGGATGGAAAATTGTAGAAGATTCATCGAGGGGCTACAGAAGAGTTGTGGCTTCTCCTGAGCCAATATCTGTATTGCAGTTGGATATTATCAAGCAGATAATCGAACTTGATACAGTTGTTATAGCCCTGGGTGGTGGAGGTATTCCGGTTATCATCAAAGAAGACGGAGATATCGAAGGTTCTGAAGCCGTAATTGATAAAGATCGTTCATCAGCCTTACTTGCAAGTCAACTCGGCGTTGACGCGTTCATTATTAGCACTGATACTGATAAAGTTTATCTTAACTACAAAAAACCAAATCAATTAGGTTTAGACAAAATTTCGATTTCCGAGCTTCAACAATATTATGATGAAGGTCATTTTCCTGCCGGTAGTATGGGACCTAAGATTGAATCAGTCATCAGGTTCATACGTAATGGAGGAAAACATGCAATTATTACTTCTTACGAATTTCTGACAGATGCTCTTGACGGAAAAGCAGGAACACATATTTATGCATAAACTTAATTAAATTTGTTATTTGAAAATATTATAATTGATAAAATACGCTCTGCCACACCGAACAGTGGAAGTGCCCATATAATTCAATACCTACTCCGACTTTACTCGGGCTGATACGCACAGAACATCGAATTTGTCAATTTAATATTTCTCTAAGTAACAAAAAGATTTGTATAAAAATATTAACAAATTGGTTATGGATATAAAACATATTGTAGAAAGCCAACAGTTCACAGTTCCAAAGATAAATGAACTGTTTGAACGTACAGAGCTTATGAAAAAAATCGTTGTTCGCGGCGGTACAAATGATTATAGCAATAAGATCATGGCAAATCTTTTTTATAAACCTTCAACACGAACAAGCTTTTCTTTTGCATCAGCAATGTACCGTCTTGGAGGTAAGGTCTTGTCAACTGAACATGCTGCCGAATTTTCATCAGAAATTCAGGGAGAAGTTATAGAAGATACGATTCGTATAATCAGTAACTACTGTGATGTCATTGTTTTAAGGCATGTTGAAGAAGGCGGAGCAATGCGTGCTGCTGCAGTTTCTGATGTACCAATAATAAATGCCGGAGACGGTTCAGGTGGTCAGCATCCGACACAAGCTTTACTCGATTTATACACCATACACAATGAATGTAAAACTCTTGACGGTTTGTCCGTTGCTTTTATCGGAGCTTTAGACAATGGACGGACTGCACGATCACTTGCATATTTGCTTTCTAAATATGAAAGAACAAAATTGTTCTTTATAGCTCCGCATGAAATGCAGATGAAACCGGATATTCTCGAGTACCTCGATAAAAGAAACATTAACTATGAACTTGCTCACTCGACTAAGAATATTATTAATAAAGTTGATGTTGTTTATCAAACAAGAATTGACCAAGAAAGATTAAGGTCACAAAATATTGACTTTTCTGCTTTCAATATTGATACAAAGGTTCTTCAGACTATGAAATATGACGCAATTATTATGCACCCTCTTCCCCGCTCCGTTGAAATTAATAACGATGTGGACAAAGACCCGCGTGCAGCATATTTTCGTCAAACAAAAAACGGACTTTACGTCAGAATGGCATTATTGACTATGCTATTCGATGAAAATTGATTTTTTTATAAACCATAAGGATTCCATCATGAATACACAAGATTTTATTAACATCGAAAATGAATTTGGCGCTCATAATTATCATCCCTTAGATGTTGTTATTCAAAAGGCAGAAGGCTGCTGGGTTATTGATGTAGAAGGCAAGAAATATCTTGATTGTCTTGCTGCATACTCCGCAGTAAATCAGGGACATTGCCATCCCAAAATTTTTAAAACTTTTGTCGAACAAGCTTCAAAAGTAACACTTACCAGCCGTGCTTTCAGAAATGACCAGCTTCCAAGACTTTACAAGAAGTTGAACGAAATGACTGGCTACGAAATGTCATTACCCATGAATTCCGGTGCTGAAGCCGTCGAGACTGCTATCAAGTTAGCTCGTCGTTGGGCTTATGATGTGAAAGGCGTTGAAAAAGATAAAGCTGAAATCGTGGTAGCTACAGGCAACTTCCACGGCAGAACTTCTACAATCGTCGGTTTTTCTGACGACCCAAGTTCTAATAAAGGTTTCGGTCCTTATTGCACATCGGCTTTCCCAATGCATGAATATGGAAACATTGAAGACTTAGCTTCTAAGATTACTCCAAACACTGCAGCTGTACTTATAGAGCCGATTCAAGGTGAAGGTGGAGTTGTTATCCCCCCTGACGGATATTTGAAAGCAGTAGAAAAATTATGCCGTGATAACAATGTTCTTTTCATTTGTGATGAAATTCAAGCAGGACTTGGACGCTCAGGGAAGCTGTTTTCTCATTATTATGAAGGTGTGCGTCCTGATATGGTAATCATTGGCAAGGCACTTTCAGGCGGTTTTTATCCGGTATCAGCTGTTCTTGCAGACAAAAAAGTGATGATGGTAATTCATCCCGGTGAGCATGGCTCTACTTTCGGTGGCAATCCACTTGGTGCTGCAATTGCAGTCAAAGCTTTGGAAGTGCTCGAGGAAGAAAAGCTTATCGAACGCTCGAATGAGATGGGTGAGTATTTCATGTCAAAGTTAAGAGCAATTCAAAGCCCGAAGATTGACTTTGTTCGCGGTCGCGGCTTGTGGATTGGCTTCGTCCTAAAAACCAAGGCACGCCCATACTGTGAAAAACTCAAAGAGGAAGGTATCCTCTGCAAAGAAACTCATGAGAATATCATCCGCTTTGCTCCACCACTTACAATCACTAAATCTGAGATTGATTGGGCTGTCGAAATAATCGAAAAAGTCGTGAAATCCTTGGATTAATAATCCGAATATTTTATTTATTTGTAATTGCCTGATATAGAAATGTATCGGGCTTTTTTTTCTTGGTGGATTGTGAAAAATTCCCTAATTTTGCATATCATTTATTGAGAAGATGTAGGTAAGTGATGCTACGGTTTTAGATTAGATATACGCAATAAAACATTTAATTAGATGCAATTTCGCATATACAAATGTTGTACGCAAGCCGAAAAAAGACACAGCAGTAACATGATTGCAGATTTGAAAAGAGAAAAAATGGAAAATGCCAACCCACAAAAGCTAGAGTTTGGCAGCCCATCCCTGCAACCGTCCCTTCGCTGCCAAACACATGCTTTTTTCCCAACGCACGCAGATTAGCATGATACTTTCGGATTTATATTGACAATAAAATTGTGTTTTGCAGATTGATAACTGGATTAAAAATGAGATTAAAAGGTTAAAATGAGTTTGTTTCAAAAATCGGTAGAGAATAAATATTTAAGTGAATTAGATTCAGTTCTGATTGACAAGAAGTACAAGGAATTTCAAGACTATTTTGGAAATCCTTCGATTCAAGAGAACATCAGAAATTCTAAGGAGGAGCAATTTCAAGAAGGATTTTTACGGGAACTTTTCGTTTCGATTTTTGGATATACACTCAATCCGCAACCTAATTTCAACCTGACAACAGAATTAAAAAACATTGCCAACAGCAAAAAAGCTGACGGAGCGATTTTGAAAGGCGAAGATGCTATTGCTGTTATTGAATTAAAAGGAACTGACACAACCGACTTAGACAAAATTGAAACCCAAGCATTCGGGTACAAAAACCATCATCCGAAATGTGTTTATGTGATAACGTCAAATTTTGAAAAACTTCGTTTTTACATTCAAAATGCTGTTGACCATGTTGATTTTGATTTGTTCAATCTTTCAAAAGAACAGTTT
>JBAYPL010000105.1:0-9041 GCA_041677745.1 Kapaibacterium sp. (SeqCode) | reverse complement strand
AATTCAATATCTTTGCTGAGCAGTCTATGCGTACCGATTAAAATATCTATCTTTCCGGATTTGAGGTTTTCGGTGATATTAGTCTGGTCTTTCTTTTTTCTAAACCTGGAAAGCACATCAACATTTACCGGATATTTGCTTAACCTATCTTTGAATGACATATAATGCTGTTGAGCAAGGATAGTAGTAGGAACAAGAACAGCTACTTGTTTTCCTGCTTGTGCAGATTTAAAAGCTGCCCTGATGGCAACTTCAGTCTTACCAAATCCTACATCACCACAAATCAGTCTGTCCATAGGTGAGATGTTTTCCATATCCCGTTTGACTTCCTCAGTTGCGAGAGCTTGATCCGGAGTATCTTCATATATGAACGATGCTTCAAACTCTTGCTGCCAGACTGTGTCGGCAGGAAATGCAAAACCTGATTGAGATTTCCTCTCAGCGTACAACTTAATCAAATCTCTTGCAATGTCTTTAAGTCGTTTCTTGGTACGTGCTTTACGTCGCAGCCAATCGGTAGAGCCCAATTTTGACAGGACAGGCAACGAGCCTTCTTGAGCAGAATATTTACTAAGCTTTCCGATATAATTTAAATGTACGTAAAGCATATCGCCGTCGGCAAATTTTACCCTTGTACAATCCTGAAGCGAGTCTCCGATTTTTATTGATTGAAAACCGTCGAAAATCCCTATACCTTTATCTTCATGGACAATATAATCACCTACTTTCAGTTCTTGCAATTCTTGTATAGTCATGCCCTTAGGCTTTTTTGAACTCTTTGAATCATAGTTACGATTACGCTCAAAAATCTGATGCTCAGTAAAGTAGGCAAATTTTAATTCTTCGCTGATAAATCCTGTTGATAAAGAATTACTTTCCCAAACAATTAACTTTTCCGTAATTTCTTTATTAATGACAATTTGCTCATCACCGTCAGATACTGAACCCTCAAATGATGACAATATCAAATTCCTGAACCTGTCAAGATGTATTTTGCCCTCACAAGCTAATACTATCCTGTAATTTTGTGTAATAAGTGAGTCAAGCTCTCTGATGAACTGCTTGACAGAGCCTGAAAAGGAATCCTGATTTCTCGATTTAAATTTGGCATCCGCTTGACCTACGGAATTTATTTGCAATATTTTCACTTCAGCGTCAACGAGATTATCTCGAATTTCAAGTATATCAATTGTTTCATCAATTATAAGTAGAGTTTCCGAAATTATGTAATCATACGGACTTTGCTCATCATCTGTATCATCACTATGAGTGAACATACTGTCAATAAACTCAATGCTGTCAAGTTCTCTGATACTTCGCTGAGAAAGTACGTCAAATTCCCTTAACGACTCTATGTCATCACCCCAGAATTCAATTCTCAATGGGTTGGATATTCCCAGAGGGAATATATCAACAATCCCTCCTCTTACGGCAATTTGTCCTTGAGATGTAATATATTCACTGCGTTCAAATCCGTTAAGCAACAATTCTTTTACGAATGAATCATAATTTACATTATCATTACGGACTAATTTTTTATAATGTCCCACGATTTTTTCATTTACAGGTACAGTCAAGTCCATCACTGATTTTTCACACATCAGAATTGCATTGTCTGCTTTACTGAATGATAGTAAGCCTTCGATAAGCATGTCAACTGCTGTACTTGTACTTTCGACCTTGCTTCTAAGAGTTGTCTGCGGTTCTTTGATTATATTGAAATACGCAGAGATACCGGATACTTTCAAATCATGATGTAAATCATCGAGTTTCTGTCTTGTTTCCGAAATGAAGACAATTTTTCTCTTATTTTCGAATAATGAAAGAATAAACAGCGAAAATAGTGAGCCGTAAATATCCTTCACTTTGACTTCCGTTTTGCTGTCTAATACCTGACTTATATATTTAAAAGAATCTGATTTACGGATTTTATTGATTATATTCAGAATATTTTTATTCATTTTCTGTGTGAATTAAGAATTACTTTTTGGTAAATTTGCCGAACTTATTCTCAAATAATTTGACATCATCAGGTTTCACCTTTACCAAGAATTGAACTCCTGTATCAAGGTCTTTCTTTTCTCTGATTTCGGCAATTTTATACAGCAAATTGATATATTCCATATTTGTGTATGGTACTTCAAGTTCGACTTCCGGACTTGCACCATTGTAAACATCTTGCATCGAATCAAGCAGGGCTTGGATATTAATATTTCTTTTAGCAGAAATAATGATAGATTTTTCGTATTCTTGTTTTATGGAATTAATGCCAATCAATTCATCAACCAAGTCAACCTTGTTTAATACAAGAAGAGTAGGCTTTTCACTTATATTCAAAGATACGAGAGTATCTTGGACAACTTTGATTTGGTCGCGGAAATATTTATGTGATACATCCACAACATGAACTATAACATCAGCTTCGGAAGCTTCTGCAAGAGTACTTCTGAAGGACGCAACAAGGTGTGTAGGCAGCTTCCTGATGAATCCTACAGTATCAGAAAGCAAGGCATTCATTCCTGAAGGAAGGGTAATTTGTCTGACAGTGGTATCCAGGGTAGCAAATAATTTGTCCTCTACATAAACGCCTGCTTCGGTTAAAACATTCATCAATGTAGATTTCCCTGCATTAGTATAACCAACGAGAGCGAACCTCGGAAACTTGCTTCGATTTTTCCGCTGAACATCTTTACTTCCTGCTATTTCCTTGAGTTTCTCCTTCAGAATTTGAATTCGCTGCTTGATAATTCTTCTGTCAGTTTCGATTTGTGTTTCACCAGGTCCTTTGGTTCCAATACCGCCAAATTGTTTGGAAAGATGTGTCCACATTCTTGTCAATCTCGACATCATATATTGCATTTGGGCAAGTTCAACCTGTGTCTTGGCTTCATTTGTTCTTGCATGACGAGCAAATATATCAAGAATTAATCCACTTCTGTCAACAACTTTAATCTCTAAAGTCTTCTCAAGATTTCTTGCCTGAACAGGCGTCAAATCTTCATCAAATATAGCCAATGTAACAGAATTTTCCTTAACGTATTCCTGAATTTCTTCCGCCTTACCGGTACCGATAAAAGTCGCAGCATAAGGTTTCTCAAGTTCTTGGACAAACCTTTCTTCAATTTCAGCTCCGGCAGTCTTCGCCAGGAACTCAAGTTCATTAAGATGCTCGTCAGCTGTGAACCTGTCTGAACCTTTGCGTATTACTGTAATGAGTACAGCTTTTTCATTTTTTTGTATATTTTCAGTCAAATTATACTGCAATTAGTAATCAAAAATAAAGTTTAATTTAAAAACAACTATATTTTGACGATTAAAGTATTGGTTTAGCATATTGATAATACATTCCCAATCAAATTAAACATCGTGATAATTATCATAATTCCTCAAATTATACAATAATGTCCTTTTATTGTAGTTTGAGGAGCATAGGACAAAAATCTGACAAGCGTACCATGTCTTTTATCAATCGAGAATCCACGATTCAGATAAAAATTCTTAATAAAGAAATGGGTCTTAACCGATTCATAACCCTTTGATACCATACGTGTACAGAAATCTTCGAGCATAGCAGTACCCAGACCTCTGTTGGCAAGAGATGAAATCACGACACTACCGTCAATTAATACAGATGAATCGTCGGTTTGCCTAAAACATATACCTCCGACAATCCTACCAATCGAATCCAAAAGAACCAGATATTCGTCAAATTCAGATATGGCTTTGGGATACTTTTCCTTGAAAAATATCCTATGCAGAGTACCCACTTCAGCAGGACTTTGAGCTTCTCGCAATACATAAACCTCACCGGAATTATCCTTGATATATGATTTGATGACTGCTTCGTTGCTGATTTTGTTCTCTGAACGAACAATAGAAATTTCAGCACTGCCCTTTGGAAAAAGCATACGAGTGAAAATCATGCGTGAATTGCTGTCATTAATCAATGACTGCAACTCTGCAATTTCGTTCAAGTGAATAGCTCTTACATCCTTATGGCGATATAACTTGTTAATAATCTCTGCAAATTTATCATGAACCGACTCGTTGAAATCTTTAAAATAAGTAAATCTGTACAAATAGAATCTTTCGGGTTCATTCTTAATATCAATATTGTAAAGGCTGATTACTTCGCGTATTGTTTGTTCTTTTGCTTCGGCAGATGCTTCAGGGTTCAAATCGAGCCATTCGTTATATCTTTCAATTGCATTAACAATTTTCATTTTAGGATTGAAATACTTGTCTAATTTTGATTCAAATTCAGTTACTTGCTCATAAAGTTCTCTGTATTGAGAAGTGTCCTCAAGTAATTTGATATCTCTTTTCAAGTTTATCAGAAATTCTTTAGTTTCATCTATACTTAGTGCTTCACTGCAAGCATCAAATATCCATCTCTTTAAAATAACTTTTTCTAACCATGGATAATGAATTATCGGTTTCTCGTAAAAATTCCTGATTATATCATTAATAATCGAAATTGGTGTCCTGTATAATTTCCAGCCGTTTATAGTATTAATCAAGGCTCCGTCTCTGAAATCGAGTTCAGGAATAATAACATTATCAGGGGAAATAATACCGGGAATAATCTGTTTACCCGAATTACGCCAACCTGTAAAAAATGCGGCAAGTGCAATGATATAATATTTTCTGAGAGCTTCTGATTTATTAAAATCTCTTCCTGTAATTCGCAGACTAGAAAATTCTCTAATCTTAGCCCAGAGTGACAACTCACCGAAATATTCAAACGACCAGGCTTTTAATTCTTGCCTGTAAGCACCTAATTTGGGTAAGACTCGATATCCGTACGGATAACCCGATATAGCTACATGTCTGAGGATAGTATTTAATATTTCGGAATCATCACTACCTGTGTTTATGAAAAACTGAAGATCATAACGTCGGTTGTTCTTCATCGCTATAACAATTCTGTAATGCAATGTTGAGCCGCTGTTACTAAGTCCGGAAATCCAAGCTCCTCTATCTTTTACATCAATAATACTGAAATCATTTTCATCGAAACAAAGCATGATTGACTGCTTTAAAAACGCCTTATTTATCAAGACATTTTTCACCAATGTGATTTCTCTTTCTGAAATAGCGTCATCAAAGACTAACTTACCGGACCATAATTCTTCAGGATATTTATTTGTACTGCCATCTAACATATCTTCATAGAAGTGATGAATCATCTTGAAATACTTTTTTGCAGATTCGGATATTTCCGGTATCCGTGTATATAACATCCAGGAAATTATTTCATATCTAATCGAAGTGTAATAATCGGGATTGTGTTTAAGAAAATTATACAGCAAACTGAACATATTCTCGAACTGCGAGATAATATTATCGTTATAGGGTAAGTCTATCATCGTACGATAAGCCAACAAACGTTTCCTAAGTGCTTCAAGTCGTCTGATTTCCAATTTGCCTAATGCAATTTTCCTGATTGTATCTTCTGTCAAGTACGATAATCCAGACATCAAGAAAGCCGGGAACTGCTTGCTGTATTCATGGCTTGGTTCGTCGAGAAGTAAGATACGATATGCTTCAGCTCTTAACGATTCTTCGGGATGCCTTGCCAAAGTTTGTAATTTCTTTCTTATAAGGTTTATATTTCTTTCAGTATTCGATTCAATATGCTTTTCGACAGCAAAAAGTGATTTTTCGGCAACATCATTTTCTCCAAAAAAAATGTCGCAGAACAGTAAATGCAACTCGGCTAAATGTGCTGATATCTTGCTGTTATAAGAGCTCTCTTTAAAATTATAAGAGTCGGAATCCGGTTGATAAGGCAGAAAAACATTTTCGGAAATATTTTGCAGTGCAGTATCCCAGCCTTCTTTAATGGGACAGAAGTTAAATAAATTCGGATTCCCTGCCCATAACAATGGTTGTCTCGCCATCATACCCAGGTTTAGAATATTACCTGTAATTTCATATATCAAATCACCTATGAGAAATTGACTATCACCAAGAGAACTCAACCTTAGGAATTTTTTGTCCATAATATTGAGCAATCCTGTTTTGATAACAACTATGTCACTTTCCATTATACCCAAATCTCTATAGAACCATCTGGGTATTCTTATTGTTAAGGTCTCAAAGTAAATGTCATGATGATTTTTTATATATAATTTTTCTATTTCATCTTTAAAATTATTCTCAATATTTCTTCTATTATATGAGCCCTTAGGCGTCAATTCACCGTAATCTGCGGAGAAATCTCTGTCAAGAACAGTAAAATTAATTACTCTCTCATAAGGAACGAGCTCTTTATTTGCTGTCATAATAATATGAGTAAAATAATCAAATATTTCTTCTTCACTTTTTAATGATATTATTTCTTCATCATTATCAGGAATAATAAAGAGTGTATTATAAGGCTTACCGTCACCAATAAGAAAGGTCCTCTTGATACCCGGTACGCCTTCAAATTTATTTTCTACATTTTTGGGTGAAACAGTTTGTCCTTTATTGTTTTTATAAATATCTTTCACTCTGTCAATAATCTCAAAGTATCCATTCTCATCTTTCCGGAAGACATCACCGGTAGAGATATAAAACTCTTCCTCATCGGGGTAACTTATTCTGCTATATGGCTTGGCATCGTCAAGGTAGCGTGCAGTATAGTGACCTCTGATTTCTAATACCGAGTTTTCATCTAAGCGAGTAGTGATTCCGGGAAGCGGCAATCCGACTGTTCCAGATTTATAATTATACGGTTCAGTCATGGTAATTCCGCCGGTAGCTTCAGTCATGCCGAATCCGCTACAAAGCTCCACACCATTTTTTGAGAAGAATTCAAACACTTTTGGGTCTAAGTATCCGGCAGCTGAAAGTCCCCAACGAAGTCTGTTTCCGACAGTTTGTTTAAATATAATTTTCATTTCACTCGAATCAGAAACCTCGCTCATGCTTTCTACAGCTTTTTCATATAGTTGTGACCAACGTAATGGTACACTTATAAATATTGAAGGATTAATTTTTGGAAATAATGACAACAAGGTCTCGGACGAGGGATTACCGGCAAAAACGTAAGTTCCCCTCCAATAAATTGTTCCCATCATTTCAAGATAACGACCGAAAGTATGGTACAAGGGCAAATAACACAACATCATTTCGTTCTCACCTATTTCCGGTAATGCAGCACCACGAGCAAATCTTTTTGTCATCAAATTATACATTGTGAAAGACAATCCTTTGGGCATGCCGGTACTTCCGGAAGTAAACATTACTGTACAAACCTGATTTACATCGAGTATAGTCCTTTGCTTTAGCAAATAGTCAATTTTTTCGTTCGACAGCCTCGTCTCATATTCACCTAAGAAATATACATCATCATCGGCAGTGGTCAACTCTCTTTTACTTGTAAAGATATGCAGTTTATGCCCCATTTTTTTCTTGATATCGAGTAACATTTCAAGACGCTGTGAATCATCAGTAACGACTACATTTATTTTTAGAAGTCTAAAGATATATTCTGTGATTTCAATGTTAAAATTAACGTTTAGAGGAGTTACAAATATATCATAGCTCAAACATGCTAAATCACAACAGGCAGATTCTAAAGAATTTTCAGATAAAATTGCAACTCTCGGAATATTCTCCAAACTATAAAAAGATGCTGCAATCTGCTTTAAATAAAAATATATTCTTGAATAAGTCCAATTCGATACTTTGTTGTCATCCAATTCTTGAAAAAGAATATTATCGGGAATTTCATGGTTTCTTGATTCCATCATGTCAATGAGCTTATAATTGATTTTCCTAATCAACTTAAAACATATTTCTGCCCAATCGTTTCGCTGTTTTTTATCCAGCTTTTTCAGAAATTCAGGATTTGAAGTATAATTGAGAAAATCAATAACCGCTTGTCTGTCGGAATATTCGCCGGAATCCAGAGAATTAGATACGAAAGACAGCATGAGTTCAGGTGAAGAAACATAAGTTTGATAATCTTTAAAAGTCATAATCTCACCGACAAAAATCTATATAATAAAATAAAGTCATCCTCAATAATTTGAAAACCAAGGATGACTTATAACGAATTAAAATAATTATGAATAAGAACTATTTATTATTTTTGTAGAATTCTTCCATAAATCTTGCAAGTGCTTGTGCAGATTCGATTGGACATGCATTGTAAACAGATGCTCTAACACCGCCAACTGATCTATGACCTTTCAAGCCAATCATATTTTGAGACTTAGCTTCATTGATGAACTTAGCTTCAAGCTCAGGAGTCGGAAGATTCCAAGTGATATTCATCAATGAACGATCTTCCTTATTCTTAACAGCACCCTTGTAGAAATCAGGATGAGCATCTATGACATTGTAAATTACATCTGCTTTTTTAATGTTGTTTTCTTTGACTGCCTTAACACCACCCTGTTGCAAAATCCATTTAAATGTTCTGCCGACTGTAAAAATCGGTAAGCAAGGAGGAGTATTGAACATTGATTCATTGTCAATATGAGTCTTATAGTCCATCATTGTAGGTAAACCTTTTTTGCCTTTTTGTTCCAACCATGATTTCTTGATTATCACTACTGTTACGCCTGATGGACCGATATTCTTTTGAGCACCGGCATAAATCAATGAACATTTACTGAAATCGAAATCCATTCCGAGGAAATCTGAAGACATGTCGGCAACCAAAGGAATATTTCCTGTATCAGGCAATGACTTCCATTCAGTACCGTAAATCGTATTGTTTGTTGTGATATGGACATAATCAGCGTCGGGTGAAAATTTGAATTCCTTCGGCAGATAGTTGAAATTACTGTCATCGCTACTTGCCGCTATGACAGCTTCACCGAAGAATTTTCCTTCTTTGTGAGCTTTCTTAGCCCATACACCTGTAAGTATGAAATCTGCTTTCTTAGCAAGAAAATTGTAAGGTACCATAAGGAACTGCATGCTTGCACCACCACCAAGGAAAAGTACCTCATACTCATCGGGTGATAACTTCATGATTTGCAACAAATCGCTTTGTGCTTCCTTTATAACGGCATCAAAATCTTTTGAGCGGTGGCTCATTT
>JBAYPL010000104.1:0-9186 GCA_041677745.1 Kapaibacterium sp. (SeqCode) | reverse complement strand
AATGACATACGAATAGGCAATAATGTGAAAATTTCTCCTTCCGTTGTCATTGATGCCAGCGAAGGAAAAGTACTTATTGACGATGATGTTAAAATCATGCCGCAAGCAACAATATTGGGACCATGCTTTATCGGTAAAGGTACTACTGTTAAGATAGGAGCAAAGATTTATGGCGAAACCAGTATAGGACCAATGTGTAAAGTCGGAGGTGAAATTGAAAATACAATAATTCATGCTTTTTCGAACAAGCAACACGAAGGCTTCTTAGGACA
Organism: Kapaibacterium sp. (SeqCode); assembly: GCA_041677745.1. Lineage (GTDB taxonomy): Bacteria > Bacteroidota > Ignavibacteria > Kapaibacteriales > UBA2268 > JANJTB01. The sequence continues at coordinate 8,914 of JBAYPL010000104.1, read as the reverse complement.
TTCGTACATAGGAGAATGGGTTAATCTCGGCGCCGATACAAATAACTCCGATTTGAAGAATACTTATGGCGAAATTAATATGATTCTGCCTCATAAAGAAGTTAAATCCGGAAGAATTTTCCTCGGCTTGATGTGTGGAGACCATACAAAATCAGGTATCAACACAATGTTTACAACCGGTACCGTTGCAGGAACTTGTGCAATTTTAGTAAAAGAATGGTTTTTACCGAATTTTATCAAATCGTTTTCATGGGGAGGAAAAAGTAATTCACCTGCATTTAGATTCCATAAAGCTATTGAAACTGCAAAAATTGTCATGCAAAGACGCGGTAAGGTATTGACAGAAGAAGAAATTGAATTGTTGAGACTGGAATACGAACGAATTTGCCCTTCAGCATGAGCATCTTTATAAATTTATTTGTCTTTTTATTTAACTAACATCAGAATAGTTGATTTTCTATAATTCAATCTATTCCATCATTAATTACATTATCTCAAAATGGCAGTGTGATTGATATTGCTCCGCCTGTCCTACCGTTTGCATTAGGTCCAACTCCGAATCTTATGTCAAATGACCAATAGATGATATTACTTAAAAACAACGGGATACGTGAAAAACCGAATCCTGCTTCTGAATAAGCATCTTTACCGGTACCTCTGTAAAAAGAGCCTGTTGAGTTATAAAACTCTCCATAAGTACCTCCCAGAGTCAACTCCACTCCTCTGCCTTCAAAAGTCGGTAATCCGAGCCATCTCCACCATATATCAGATAAGTTATACAAAATTTGCGCAGAATAATATTTGTCACCACCGTAAAATCCGATTTGTGCTGTATAAAAGTTACCCGTATTATTCAATATAAATAAGCGTGAAGCCATTCTATGCTGATATTGGACAGGAGTATCGTCTGATACAATACCGCCTGATAGCGACATCATAAGCTTCATACTTCCGTAACCCGTTTCAAATGTCGGTACCGAAAAAATTAGACGTCCACTTATACCTCGGAAATCAAGATCGGCTTCTGATTTCAAACCTGCAAAAGCATCTATATCAAGTTCAGCATCAAAATAGTCCGGTAAGGAAATTGGAATAATCTTTCCTAAAGTCAGTTTGGCTCGTAAAATACTGAAATTTCCTTCTTCCACAACGGGATTATGTCTCCATTCATAGCTTTGAAAAATAGATTTATCAGTATTTTTTTTAAGTGAATAATTCCTAGAGAAATCAGCATTAAATAGAAAATCTAATCTACGACTTGAAATATTAAGTGAAATACCGAAGCCATCATTTTGGTAATAATCATTATAATCTTCGTGTACAAGAGCCGCAGCTACAGTATTTACGAGACGATGATACTGTCCGATTGAATGACCGAATCGCTCCTGTCCGGAATAAATGTTTCCACTTAATATTACATTATATTTTGAAATTCTCCAAGTTGGTAACTCCAAGCCAACCGACCCGTAAAAGTCCTGTAAACCGAAACTGTAATATCCGTTTGTATTTAACTTAAATTCATGTATTTGCAGACTTGGCATCAACCCCAACGATACTGAACTGACTCTGTTAAAATCAAAGTACGGCTTCAACCAATTGAACCTAACTTCACTAATAGAGCTTTCAAATGATGCTGAATCTGATTTCACAGCATGTTCAACTTTTTTGTATATTTCATCTTCTTTGTCTCCTAAACCATGTAAGGAATTACGTTTCCAAAAAGTAGAATCCGGGGAGTCGGCTATGTTTGATATTGTTATCCTACTTACATTAAAATTATCAGAATAAAATGAATCGGGCAAAGCAATATTTATGGAAGCATCACTAAAAATACTCGTAACCTGTATATCAGTTTTAAAGTCGAATACCCCTTTTAATACATCTACCTTCACTCCTGCATTTACTTCGAGAAATGATGGATACCAGACTTTTTCTTCGGATTCGCTGTATTTTTGTTTGATTTTAATTTTTTCAAAAAAAGGAACTGCTGTTGAGATACTTGGCTCCAAATCAATCTCGACGACATTGTAAGTACCTTCAACGATATGGATTTCCCCTGTAAATCTTGGATAAATACTCGAGTTTGGTTCTACGGATAAAACATAAATATATCTACCGTTTTGGTTTATCTTCTTTTTGATTCGGTAATTATAAGCAGATAAAGCTTTAGAAGCGATTGGAGAAGGGAAGGTAACATTTAAAAAACTGATTTCATCATCATAAAAACTAAAGAACTCGGTTACAGCCATTAAGTTATCATCAGGTTTTAAATTTGCTGTCTGTCTTCGCTTGTTTATAGTTGTCGAGCTAATGTTTTCCTTATAATCTTTCATCACTGATGAGAAGGTTTCCATAATCACGTATTTCTTGCTGTCCGAAGGTTCATCCCCGAAACCTATTGCTGCCTGAGCAGTGACAGAACCATCTTCATCTGAAGAAATTGAAAGTAATGAGCCTTCATTTTCCATTATTAGTTTTGAATATAAGTCACCTTTGAAGGTTTTAAGTTGATTTTGATTCATGTCTCTTCTGTTGATAGCTCTTTCTATGATTTGTTCAGCAGTGATATCAGCAGTCACATTAACATTTCCTGTTAATATGGGAATGGATTTCAATCGGATTTTTAAATCATTTTCATTTTGTGTTATTACTAATGTATCGGGTAGGTATGCGAGTGATCGTATGACGATTGAATCACCTTTGACTACATTCAATCTGAAGAATCCTTTCGATGATGAATAAGTTCCGCGATTTGTACCTAATATTCTTATACTCGCACCGGGTATGACTCTCTCATCAGACTTATCGCTTATGATCCCTTCCACAACATAAGCTTGTTCTGAGAGACTGATTTCAATTAGTACAAATAACATTAAGAGACTAAGTTTTAGTAATTTCATATTTATCTCAATGATTTATAAGCAACTTTTAATATTACGATAAGCATCTGATATTAGTTACAATATAAATAAAAGATTAGAAATATAAATCGAACAATCGGAATAGGATTCGATATTCTCATGATCTAAATCCTTTCCCGATTGCATCTGTAAATGTAAACGAAGTCTTGGAATTTTATGATTTATTGAATTAATCTATTCCTGTTCTGCAAGCCAACGCTCGGCGTCAATAGCAGCCATACATCCAGAACCTGCAGCAGTCACAGCCTGTCTGTAAACATGGTCTTGGACATCTCCGCAAGCAAAAACGCCCGGAATCTTTGTCTTTGATGATTTACCTTCAGTTATAAGATATCCGTTTTCATCTGTTTCGAGATATTCCTTGAATATATCAGAATTAGGTGAATGTCCGATAGCAATAAAGCAACCACCGGCTTCGTGGACAGAAGTCTCACCGGTTTTGGTGTCTTTCAAGCGAATATGAGTAAGTTTTTTGACACCCATTTTTTGTTCGCCGAGGAATTCATCCACGACGGCATTAGTAATAATCTTTACTTTAGGATTTTTCTTAGTTCTTTCGACCATAATTTTTGATGCTCTAAACTCGTCTCTTCTATGAACCAAAGTAACAGATTCACCAAAATGAGTAAGATAATTTGCTTCTTCCATAGCTGTATCTCCCCCACCGATAACAAATATTTTTTCTCCTTTGAAGAAAAATCCGTCACAGGTCGCACACGCTGATATACCTGAGCCCCAATAAGTCTGCTCACTTGGAATTTCAAGCAATTTTGCTTTTGCACCTGTTGCAATGATAACAGAATCTGCTGTGTATTCATTTGACTCTGACCATAATTTGAATGGCTTTACCGAAAAATCAACTTTTGTAATTGTTTCATAAATTGATTTTGCTCCGAATCTTTGAGATTGTTTGCGGAATATGTCCATCATTTCCGGACCTTGTATTCCATGTTCATAACCCGGATAATTTTCAACTTCAGTTGTAATCGTTAGCTGACCTCCGGGCTGTTGACCTTCGAAAATTGCTACATCTAAATTTGCTCTGCTTGCGTATAATGCCGCCGTAAAACCGGCAGGTCCTGTACCGACAACTATTACCTTGTGATGTGTGGACATTTTGCTCTCCTATGTTATAATATTTGTTCGTAATTAGAATTTAAAAATACAAATTTTTATTCAATCTTTTTTTATATTTCTTCAATATATGAATATATGACGATTATTTCAATTGTGTATTTCAAGAAAGTATTATATTCTCTTTGATTGTATTAGTATCAATATGGACTATGCTTTTGAAAATCATAATATTATTCCTTAGCAACTTAAATGATTTGAATGTAAATTAATGTAGTATCTAAACATAATTAAATATCCATGAGAATCAAACACCTGCCTCTTTTTTCAATTCAGCCAATATATTAAAAGCTTGTAAAGGAGTAATTGAATCTATATTAATAGAGGCAATCTTTTTGCGTAGAGCATCATCTCTAAACTCAAAAATCGCGAGTTGTCCATCAGATGGAGTACTCTCAACTTTCTTGATTGACTTAGTATTTATGTTTTGAGACTTATCATTATTGCTTTTGCCTGCCTCAGACTTGAATCCTTCCATAATTTCATTTGCTCGTGTAATCACATCATAAGGCAGACCCGCCATTTTGGCAACATGAATGCCAAAAGAATAATCGCTACTCCCTCGACTTACCTTGTGTGAAAAGATAATGTTTGAACCGGTTTCAATAACCTCGACGCGGTAATTTACTATTTTTTCATATTTCTCTGCAAGTTCATTTAATTCATGATAATGGGTAGCAAACAAAGTACGTGCTCCAATACTGTTATGCAAAAACTCTGAGATTGCCCATGCTATTGAGATTCCGTCAAAAGTAGCTGTGCCTCTGCCTACTTCATCGAGCAAAATAAGACTTTTATCTGTTGCATTATTAAGAATATTTGCAGCTTCCTGCATTTCTACAAGGAATGTACTTTCACCGGCAGTAAGGTTGTCCTGCGCACCTACTCGAGTAAAAATTTTGTCAACAATTCCTATCCTTGCTGCTTTTGCAGGGACGTATGCACCGATTTGTGCAAGTAGAGCAATCACAGCAACTTGTCTCAAATAGCAGGATTTACCGGACATATTGGGTCCGGTGATTATGTGAATTTGCTCAGAGCCATTGTCAATGAAAGTATCATTAGGTGAAAATTTTTCTCCCACCGGCAATAGTTTCTCTACTACCGGGTGTCTTCCTCCTTTTATCTCAATAGTACCGCTTTCATTGAGTTCGGGCTTAACATAATCATTTTCTCTCGCAATACGAGCCAAGCCATTAATACAATCTAAATTGGCAATCAATAGAGAATTTTGCTGAATATCACTTATCCTCTCGGATATTTTTAAGCGTAATTCATTGAACAGAGCTTGTTCAAGTTCCAATATACCCTCTTCAGCACCAATTATCTTGGTTTCAATTTCTTTTAATTCCGGTGTTGTGTATCTTTCAGCATTCGTTAAAGTTTGTTTTCTTTCGTAATAATCAGGTACTTTATTTGAATGTATTTTCGTAACTTCTATATAGTAGCCGAAGACATTATTGAAGCCAACTTTTAACGAGTTAATATCGGTCTTTTGACGTTCCTCCTCTTGAAACTTTTTTATCCAATCCTTACCGCTGTTTTTTGCTTCAATATAAGAATCCAATTTCTCATTATACCCGTTCTTAAAAACTTCACCCGAACCGAGTTGAATAGTAGGTTCTTCACATAAAGCCGAGTCAATGAGTTCTACTATGCTCATGGTATTGACAAACTTGTCACTTAAATTTTTAAGTGTAAGATTATCAATAGATGACAAAGTTACCTGAAGTTTCGGAATGATACACAAGCTGTTTTTCAATGCGGTGCAGTCTCTGGGATTTGCTCTACCCGATGAAATCTTAGATATCAGTCTGTCAATATCACCAATACCCTGCATGAGTTCTTTCAGATTATGATTTATCTCATTATTATCGAATAAAGAACTCACACAGTTTTGCCTTTCGAGTATAGAATCAAGATTCTTCAAAGGCATGCTAACCCATTTCTTCAGCAATCGTCCGCCCATTGCCGTGGTAGTTCTGTCTATTACGTTTATCAATGCGCCATCTGAATGACTTGAAAAGGTAATTTCGAGGTTTCTTCTCGCAGTAGGATCTAAAGACATAAAGCGTCCGGTATCGAGACGATTTATTGATTTGATATGATTGATATTATTAAGTTGAATTTCACTCAAATAATTTAAAACACATCCTGCTGCAGAAATACCAACAGTCATCTCATCTATACCAAACCCTTTAAGACTCTGTGTTTTAAAATGCCTCAATAGAATATCACGACTGAAATCATAATCGAAAATCCAGTCTTCTCTTTTTGTCAACAGAGGTTTATTGGGAAGTTTTTCGACTTCCTTTGTCAGGTCGTCTTTTTGATTTTTTGATATTATTAATTCTGAAGGTGATAATGTGGTTATCAAATCTTTCAGTTCAGTAAAGGGTACTTCACAGCAGTGGAATTCACCAGTGGAGATATCGGCAACAGCTAATCCGCACAGCCTTCGATATGCTTTGTCATTTTTCAGATAGACACCGGCAACAAAATTATTACTCTTAGTTTCGAGTAATTTATCATAGAATGCAACACCGGGAGTAACAACTTCGACAACTCCTCTTTTTACAAGTCCTTTAGCCATCTTAGGGTCCTCAAGTTGTTCACAGACTGCAACCCTGTAACCTGCTTTAACCATCTTAGGAAGATAAGAATCGAGCTGGTGATGAGGAAATCCTGCTAAGGGAGTATCAGCTCCTGCACCGTTATTTCTTTTAGTCAGAATTATACCACATATTTTTGCCGTTATGACAGCATCATCATGAAAAGTTTCAAAGAAATCCCCCATACGAAAGAACAAAACTGTATCAGGGTACTTTTGCTTAATCTGATTATATTGTTTCATCAAAGGTGTTTCTTTGACGCTCATTTTGTCTCCTTCTTATCAGCTTTTGGTATAGGTACATGATTCATTCGACTCATAATCATCGAAACTCTTTTGTTAATATACTTCGTGGGTTTATCAGGTGACCACCTCCTCGGATTGGGCAGCACGGCTGCAAGAAGAGCTGCTTCACGATTCGTCAATTTCGAAGCACTCTTATTGAAGAATTTCTGAGAAGCTGCTTCCACCCCGTAGAGTCCCGGTCCCCATTCGACAATATTTGCATAAACTTCGAGGATTCTCTTCTTTCCCCATGTAAATTCAATCAAATATGTAAAATACACTTCCACTGCCTTTCGAATATAGTTTCTTGAGTGTGGCAAGAAAGTGTTCTTTGCGGTCTGCATAGTAACGGTACTTGCACCTCGCTTTTTCTTTCCTTTGTGTCGTTCATTATATTTACGAGATTCTTCAACAGCTTTCCAATCTACTCCGTTATGACTCATGTATCTGGCGTCCTCTGCACTCAATATGGCTCTGAACATTCTTGGTGATATTTCCTCGTAATCAGCCCACTCTTTATCTATCCAAACAGGGTCACCTTCTATCAGTCCCTCTACAACCCTGATTAGCATATGTGGTGTAAGTGGCGGATTAATATATTTATATGCAACGACTGTGAGTGATGAGAGCAGGAAAAATATCAGTATCGAATAAAGTAAATATTTAAGTATTATTCTGAAAATTTTTTTCATCGTTGTTAAAATATGTGCTTGACGGTTTCTATAAATGGTACGGAGAATATGTAATCTTCATGGTAACACTATCAGGCTCTGTAAAGCCGATTCTGTCAAATGTTACTCGCATTTCTTTCTCGGCATTCGGGAAAATATCTCCGAAACCCTTTTCTACCCTCTGTATGTCGTTACCGTTTTTAAATGCTTGGGCTATTAGTATAACGAAATAAGCCGGCTGTTCACCTGTGTTCTTAATGCTTACATCCATATAGTATAATCCTTCTTGTGTTCTACCGGGTGTTTTCGATTTGATGAACACGAAAGCCTCTTTCTGTAAGGTACAGGAACACATGATGATTATTAGTGCTGTGAAAATCAGTCGCAACATACAATTTTGAATTATTATAAATATTAAGTTCAAATGTAACTATAATTACGTAAACATTAGTAGTTTATTAGATTTTTGCACATTTTACACAGAAATTGCATGAATATATGCTCTTTTGATATTATTAATATGAATCCCATGTATCAAAACATCATTTCATTCGTCTTAATAATAAAAAAATTCTTAAAATACAATAGGTTATGAAAAAACATTTTTTTCTTTTTTATTTTAAATTCCAAAACTTATTAGTAAATTTGAGAACTTTTAAATTGAAAATTCTAAAAAAGTATATTGTTATTTAATTTTTTACAGGAATCTTTATGACTAAAGCAGATATTGTTGACGAAATTTCTAAAGCTACCGGTTTGACCAAAATCGAAACTAAAGCCGTCGTGGACGGTGTTTTTTCAAGTATAATCAATGCAATAACTTCAGGTAAGAGAATAGAACTTCGCGGTTTCGGAGTGTTTAAACATAAAAGCAGAAAACCAAGAATGGCCAGAAATCCTAAATCAGGTGAGTTAGTACCGTTGGATAAACGTTATGTTCCGGTTTTTAAACCGTCGCCGGAGTTCTTAAGCAAAGTCAATGATAATTTGAAAAGCCTTGAATCGTCAAAATAATACATTATTGTATTTTAATAAAGCGATAATTGTTAACAATTATCGCTTTATTTTTGTTTAATTCTATTTTATTGCTTATATTTGTATTCTATATTTTGCCGATGATAATTTTTATTTAATTCTTTATTTGGAGTGATTATGCCCTGCGGAAAAAAGAAAAAACGTCATAAAATGGCGACTCATAAGCGGAAGAAAAGACTTCGCAAGAATCGTCATAAAAAAAGGAAATAGTCTATCTTAAAGAAGCCGCTTAACTGATTAAACGGCTTCTTTTTTTT
>JBAYPL010000103.1:0-9188 GCA_041677745.1 Kapaibacterium sp. (SeqCode) | reverse complement strand
TTCTAAAGTTCAATTATATCTTGAAATAATTAGACAGATACGTTAAATTATAAATATTATTATTTACATTTCCTAAAATATTAGTTTCATGACAGGCTAATATAAATGTTAAAATTACTTAATTCTAAAGTTAGTTTATTAAATTGTCAATTTGCTGTAAATTCATTAAAAATCAATCATTTTTCACGATTAAATTTACGATTTTTCTTTTTTATTTGAAAAAAAATCCTTAAATTGAATTGTCATGAATGTGATATAAAAAAAACTTTTTATGATATAGTATTAACATAATGTAATTAAAAATTATTTAGTTTTCAAATCCTTTATAAAAAGAGGTAAAATTATGGCAAAAGTATTAGGTGAAATAGTTATAGACATAGAAAGGTGCAAAGGCTGCGAACTATGTGTTGACGCCTGTCCTGAAGAAGTAATATCCATATCGGATACGATTAATTCCAAGGGCTATCAATATGCAATAACCGTAAATCATGACTGTACAGGCTGTATGAACTGCGCACTGGTATGCCCGGATGCAGTAATAACAGTGTACAGGAAAGTAATCAGAGAGCCGAGAAAAACGGCAAATGTTGTAGAAGCTAACTAATATAACAAAGGATAAAAAATGGGTGAATTGAAGTTAATGAAGGGCAACGAAGCCCTCGCTGAAGCTATGATTAGAGCCGGATGTGACGCATACTTCGGCTATCCTATCACACCGCAGTCAGAGGTATTGGAATATCTGGCAAGAGAAGCAAAAGCACGAACCGGCATGGTTGTTTTCCAAGCTGAAAGTGAGGTTGCATCCATAAATATGATATATGGGGCTGCAGGCTGCGGTCGTAGAGTGATGACATCATCATCGAGTCCGGGAATGTCACTGATGCAAGAAGGTATTTCCTATATTGCCGGTGCTGAGCTCCCCTGTCTTCTTGCTAATGTAGTAAGAGGAGGACCGGGACTCGGAACGATACAACCATCGCAAGCCGATTATTTTCAAGCAGTAAAAGGTGGAGGTCACGGAGATTATAAACTTATCGTACTTGCACCATCCACTGTGCAGGAAATGGTGGACTTCGTCAAACTCGGATTCGAGCTTGCCGAAAAATACAGGAACCCGGCGATGATTCTCACTGACGGTGCAGTAGGTCAAATGATGGAACCCGTCGAGTTATTTGACCAAATGCCGAGAAAAACAGAGTTCCCGGAATGGGCTACTATCGGTAAAAAACCCGGCAAAGACAGGAATTATATAACATCCCTGCACATTCAACCGGAAAAAATGGAAGAAATTAACCTGAGACTTCAGGCTAAATATAAAAAAATGGAAGAGGAAGAAGTTAGATATGTAACAATGGACACCGATGACGCCGATTATATTTTCACAGGCTTCGGTCTTGGAGCCAGAATATGTATGAAAGCTATGCAAATTGCTCGTGAAAAAGGTTTCAAGGTCGGACTTATCAGACCAATTACTTTGTACCCGTTCCCGACTAAGATTTACCATGAAATAGCTCCTAAGGTCAAAGGTATTCTCGATGTCGAAATGAACGCCGGACAAATGGTGGAAGACGTTCGTCTGTCGGTAAACGGCAAGACTCCGGTCGAATTCTACGGTCGAATGGGGGGTGTTATTCCTTCTCCGGAAGAGATTTTCGAGCATTTTATCAAAACCTTTATTGAAGGAGGAAAGTAATGAGCGACAAAACATTAATTGATATGGAAGCCGAAATCGCTGAATCACAAAAACGTGAAAATATTTGTTTGGAAGAAAATCTTATATACCGCAAACCAGAAGATACATTGATTGATACTCCCATGCACTACTGCCCGGGCTGTGGTCACAGCACCGCTCACAAAATTTTCATGGAAGTAATATCCGAAATGGGTATTCAAGAGGAAACTATCGGTGTGGCTCCCGTAGGCTGCTCTGTATTTGCTTATCACTATATGAATGTGGATATGCAAGAAGCTGCTCACGGACGTGCTTGTGCCGTCGGTACAGCCATTAAACGTATAATGCCGGAAAAATATGTTTTTACATATCAAGGCGACGGTGACCTTGCTGCAATCGGTACTGCTGAAACAGTTCATGCTGCCAATCGTGGTGAGAATATTCTGGTTATATTCATTAACAATGGTATATATGGCATGACTTCCGGTCAGATGGCGCCTACATCCTTGCCGGGCATGGTGACAACAACCACTCCTTTCGGCAGAGATGTTTCTATTCAAGGTTATCCTTTGAGAATCAGTGACATGTTGGCTTCATTGCCGGGTGTTGCATACATCACTCGTCAATCTGTTCATAAACCAAATAATGTCAAACGTACTAAAAAAGCTATGCAAAAAGCTTTGGAATATCAGAAGAAAGGCTTGGGATTCTGTTTAGTTGAAATAGTATCTAACTGTCCTTCAAATCTTAAAGTTACTCCTCTTCAGGCAAATCAATTTGTCGAAGATAAAATGATACCTTTCTATCCGCTTGGTGATATTAAAACTCCGGAGGGCAAATAATATGTTACAAGAAGCAATTTTCGCTGGATTTGGAGGTCAAGGTGTACTTTCTATGGGTATGATTTTGGCTTATGCCGGTATGATTGAAAAAAAACAAGTGTGTTGGATGCCCTCTTATGGTCCTGAAATGAGAGGCGGTACTGCGAATGCTGTTACAATTGTATCGGACATTATGATAAGTTCACCTATTATTTCTCGCTTTGATACTGTCGTAGCTCTTAATCAGCCATCTGTTGATAAGTTTGAATCAAGGGTGAAAGTTGGTGGCAACATAATTTATGACAGTACTAATATTCTTTTGCCGCCTACCCGAGAAGATATTAATATTATCGCGGTCCCGGGCAGTGAAGAAGCAGTGAAACTAAAGAATATCAAAGTGCTGAATCTCATTATGCTCGGAGCCATGCTTAAAGCAACCGAAGCTGTCAGTACAGACACAATTCCCAAAGCATTGGAGCAAGTTCTGCCGGAACGTTATCATAAATTAATTCCTCTCAACATGGAAGCATTTAAAGTTGGTATGAGTTATGTCAAATAATTTCCGGTTACTTAATTGAAATCGCTTATCAATAACAAAGCCGGTATTTCATGATTGATTTACCGGCTTTTTCTATTATAACTTCAATCATCTTTAAACAAAAGATGATTGTGAGTATGATGAATTGAGCTCTCTCTTTGTGCGTCTATAAGACCTTATACCCATTATAATTACCGCAAAAACGGCTATAAACAAAAACAGTCGTCCCCAATCAAATGCCGGTGGATACACATCTACACTTCCGTCTTCTTTCTCCACATATACTGGTCTCGAATAAAGCATCGAAGGTACCATCATCCACCAAGCCATATTACCAAGCATATAACCTGTCATCAATGAATTGGAAAATCCTCCGTAATGATGAATATTGTAGTTCATCGGTGCACCTGCAGCATTTTTTCCTGACATGGACTCAACGCGGCGAGGTGTTCCATACTTAGCGGATGCTTGTTTAGAGGTCATTCTCTTACCGCCGAAGCTTGGTGTCTTTTGCGGGTTTGTTCTTGGAGCTGTTCGTGCTGATGTGCGAGAACGTGAGCGTGAATTGCTTCGTCTCATACCTCGGAAACTGCCTCCACCCCGTCTTGCCGATATAAACTTCTCAAGATTCAATATGCTTCCGCTGATGCTGTTATTATTTGTTAAATTTAAATTTCGCAAATGAGAAAAATCTACATTTGAAAATGCTTCAAAATTGAAAGCTAATAACAATACCAAAAAAATTATCGTTGCACGTTTAAAAAACATCAAAATATTCTCTCCGTTGATTCACTATCATCTTCGTTTCTAAAAGTTATCTCCGACTTACACATTATTTCATCGCTAAATCGTGAGCTCTTACCGATAAACGAAAGAATACCGGTTTTGTTTTTATTTACTTTGATATGCAATAACATACTAATTATTCCTTCCAATTCTTCATCATTAAGGTAAATATATGTATCTTCTACATATCCCTCACTTTCAATTGACAAATTCTGGAGTAATGAGGCTTCTTCTTCTGTAAAAGAAGGTTCTGTTGTTATGATATTTGTTAATGTATCAGTGAAAATCTGCTTAGTATATTCTTGTTTATCAGTTCCGATGTATTGAATCAAAGCGTCGAAAGCTCCATTTTCATCAATATATACATACAATTCTTTGACACGAGCTAATTGAACCCCATTATAGTAAACGGCTGTCCTTTCAATCATCCCGTTACTTTCAACAGTTAAAGTCGGCATAAGATATCTCCATTATTTTTTCAAACCGGTTAGTAAACCATCTGGCTGTACCATAGGGTAATTCGGAACCACTTTTCCTCGCTTGAGTCTGTTTAACTTGCTTTTTGCTAATGTTCTTCTGATTTGTGATACTCTCTCGAAAATCAGAATTCCATTGAGATGATCATATTCGTGTTGGAATACTCTTGCAAGAAATCCGTCCATTTCTTGGATATGTTCTTTTTCTTTCAAATCATAATATTTTACTTGAATTGACTTAGAACGTTTAACTTTTTCAAAATAGTCCGGGATACTCAAACAACCTTCTGACTCTTCTTCTTCTTCATCAGAGAAAGAAACAATCTCTGGATTAATAAATGTAAACGGTTCTTTTTTTGGACTATCTGAGCCTATACTTAAATCAATAATGAACAACGACTTATCTTCACCTACTTGATTACCTGCCAGACCGACACCATTTGAAATGTTGTATAGAGTATCGAACATATTTTGTACGAGTGTATTTATATTATCGTCAATATTTTCGATTGTTTTGGTTTTCTGTTTAAGAACCGGATGAAAACAATTATATATCGGTATCACTGCCATTGTATTAAATTTCCGGAAATGATTTTGTAAAATAGTTTGTTAAAACGTATAAATCAGTTAATTATTAGAAATACCATTAATGTTTTTAATCAGGTTTCGTAGCTGATAATGTATTACTCTTGTCCGGTAGTACTTGAATCGGAAAATTGTATAGAGTAAAGATTTGCGTAAACACCTTTCATATCTAATAACTCTTTATGGTTTCCGGACTCAACAATTCTGCCGTTTTCAAATACTAAAATCTCATCACAATCAATAATTGTTGCAAGTCTGTGAGCTACGATTATTGCAGTTTTATCTTGAAGCGATTCGTTGATAGCTGACTGAACGATTTTTTCAGACTCTGCATCTAAGGCAGATGTCGCCTCATCAAAGACCAATATTTTCGGATTACGGACCAAGGCTCTGGCAATAGCAATTCTCTGTCTTTCTCCACCTGACAAAGTTACTCCCCTATCACCGATATGAGTGTTGAACCCGTCTTTCATTTTTATTATAAAATTATAAGCATTTGCTTTACGTGCAGCAATTATTATATCATCATCGCTAGCTGTTTCAAAACCGTACCTAATATTATTTGCGACAGTATCATTAAACAACATATTTTCCTGTGAGACTATACCAAACAAAGAACGATAGGAATTCAAACTGAAATCTTTTATATTCCTTCCGTCAATACTGATATTACCTGATTGCGGGTCGTAAAATCTGATTATGAGGTCAAGCATCGTTGATTTTCCGCTTCCACTTGAGCCGACGAATGCAATTTTCTTATTATTCTGTATTGAAAAGTTAACCTTATCCAGAACATTTTTATCAAGATAAGCAAAAGACACATCATTGATTGTTATTTCGGATTTCAGGTCGGGTACTGATTCGGAACCTGATTTAACTGTAACTGTTTCATCTAAAACACCGAATACACGCTCGGCAGCCACAATACCATGTTGAAATTTTGATAGTGAATTGACAACAGTGGCTATAGGAGACATTATAGAGAACAGTGAAAATAAAAACAACATCAACTTTTCCGGCTCCATACTTCCGTCCAATACTTCTGAACCGCCGAGAAAAAGTACAACACACAGTGCAAGTATTGCGAATACTTCATTGAATACAGGTATGAGTTCGATTACTTTTTTATGTTTTAACGCAGATTTAACATATTTCATAGTGTCGGAAAAAAAGCGTTGGTTTGCGGCTTTTTCGGCATTGTAAGCTTTTACGACACGTATTCCAGATATTGTTTCTGATAAAGTTGATGTATAATCAGCCATTGCATTCTGCATTCTCGAAGCGTATCTTCTTAGAAATTTCATTGCAAATCTGATAAGAATAAGACTAATTATACTTGTGCTAAAGGCTATCAAAGTCAATTTAATTGATATAGAAAACAGTAGCAATAAGAAAAGTGCTATTTGTATTATTTCACGAAGAAAGGTAGTAAATGAGTTAAGTGTCGTAGCATTGATTGTTGAAACATCGTTCGTGATAATCGAAATCAAATTACCTTGTCTCGAGCGTGAAAAGAAGTCAACCGACAATCCGGTTAACTTATCGAATATAGTGTCTCTTACTGATTTTATCACACCTTCTTCAAGTTTTGTCGAGACGACGGCAGACATATATTTAAAAACATTTTTGAGCAGAAATACTGCTATAATCAAATAGCTGATATTCAGCAATGATTGAATCGGGTCGGTAGAACTTATAAGAACATATACTTGGTCAAAGAAATTATTGCTTAAATCCTTCAAAGGATTTCCGCTCGATGCAGCTGATGTAATTTCTTTTCTCCCGCCGAAAATGATTTCGAGTATAGGCAGAATAAGTGTTACCGATATCGTACTCAAAGCAGAAAATATGGCATTGAGTAAAATCTGTAATAATAATAAATACTTAAATGGAAGTATAAACTTGGCTATTCTTAATAGTGTTTTAATGCTGCTTTGTGAATTTATTTCAGAACTCATTTGATATTGTCTAAGTAAAAAAATGTATAACGAATCAATTCTTTTTTTTATATAAATTTAAAATTTATTAGTATTTTTAAAAATATTGTAACGCTGATTTAACGGTTGCTTCTTATGAATAAGACTTATTACGAAAGAAACAGAAGTAAGATTTTGAGCGAGTTGAAGGCTAAGTATCATGAGAACGAAGAGTATAGGAACAAGATTAAAGAAAGGTATAGGAAACTTTATCATGAGAATGAAGATTATCGAAATGCAACAGTAAATCGCTCAAAGGAAAAATATAAAAAAATAAAAGAATCTTCTGATTTTAAGAATAACACACTAAATAATTATTAATTGCAAACGGGTAAATTCAGAACACGCTGAATCACACAGACCCGATAATTGAAGACAACATTCCTGTGAAGTTTACAGGAAGCATATTCTTTTGCTCTTCGGTAAATTATTGAACAAATCACCAAAAAGTAAGAACTTCATGTTCTTTACTCACACTGAATATGTACTATAATGAGAGAAAGTAAATGAATATTTTACGGTTATGGGCGTATTATTTATATTTGCAGAATGTTTTGATGATATTTTCAAATAAGGATTTTTAAGAATGCGATTCGGAATATATTACCTATTAATATTACTTATATTTACTTATTCATGCAGTGATGACGGAATTACACCGGAAAGGAACAAATTAAAAGTTGCAGCAATTTTGGACATGAGCGGACATTACGGACAATTCGGCTCTGAGACCAAACAAGGACTTGATTTATTCTTAGAACTTAACGGTGAATCACTAATCGAAATCATCTATTATGACAGCAAAGGTTCATCAGAGACCGCAAGTGAAATTTTTGATGTTGTAAGTGCCGATACAAATGTAAAGGTTATAATTACTCTTGCAAGCTGGATAAGTAATACCTTAGCCCCGGCAGCCGAGGCAAAAGGCATATTACATTTTGCTGTGGGCAGTGCTGTGTTTGATTATCCGAACAACGGTAATTGTATCAGATTCACAGGTGATGTCAAAGATGAGTCAGCTTATTTGATAAATTACCTAAAAGACTACGACAATGCCGCCTTGATTTATTTTGATAATGACTATGGAAAAGGATGGCATTCACGTATGTCTGAAGAACTTGGCACTAAATTGACAATAAGTCGCTCATATTCGGATACAGATACCGATTTTACCTCGATTATCAATGATGTAAAGCAGGTAAATCCTGAAGTTCTTGTAATGATAAGCACCATAGAAGCAGTTCAAATTTCCAGACAAGTCAAGGAGGCATCTCTCAATTCAATGCTTCTCGGAAATCGCCCGATATTGACCGAGGGCTTAATTAATGAGCCTGCTGCAGATGGTTTGATTTTCAGTTATCCCGATTTAGACGAGAATCATCAAGGATACAAAGCATATATCGCAAAATATTCCAAAAAACCTTCTTCATTCACCGCCGAAGGATATGATTTAGCAGCATCTTTACATTCAGTGGTCGGAGAGAGTTTTGACAAAAATAAAGTTTATAACTATTATAAAAACCTGACATGGAAAGGAATATTTACTGAAATCAAGTTTGATTCAAATGCGCAAGCAAATAGTAAGTACAACTTGATGATTATAAAAAATAATGACTATCAGGACTATAAATGACACCTGTAAACTATAAAAAATATCCATTTACCGCAAAAATCAGACACCATGTATCTGCCAATAACTATATGCCCGTAAGTGAGTTGAAATTTCTTCCTGACAGCTATCCGCCTCTGATTAAGGAAATTGAATGGAGCAGCATTTTTATCAATTCAAAGCCACCGAAGGTATTGGATATAGGTTGTGGAAAAGGTGTTTTCTTGCTTAGCCATGCTCTTTTATATCCCGATATCAACATACTCGGGTTAGAAATTCGTTCGGAAGCTGTTGACTGGATAAACAGCGTCATTAAAGGGGAAAGCATTGGTAACTGCAAAGCATTGTATTATACAGTTGCTAATTCATTACCCTTTATAGAAGATAATTCTATTGATAGGATTTTCTATTTATTCCCTGACCCGTGGCCCAAACGTCGCCATTTCAATCGTCGAGCATTCAACTTGTCATTCCTTGATGAAACTCACAGAGTATTGAGAAATGGTGGTAAATTGTATCTTGCAACCGACTTAGACTATGTTCATGATTACCATTTAAAGACCTTAAAACATTTTGGGAAATTTTCTATTAACGAGCTTCAGGACAGGAGCAAATGGGATTTTCCAACGACTAACAAGGAAAACTTTTGCTTAAAAAATAACATCGAAGTATACCGATTAGTATGTGAGAAAACCTGATGAATGAAACCCTCCAATCCATAGATG
>JBAYPL010000102.1:0-9188 GCA_041677745.1 Kapaibacterium sp. (SeqCode) | reverse complement strand
TAGTTCCTTCAGTAGCAATTCTTGTGAACGAATAATAATAGGAAGCATTACCGGGTTCATTGCTTTTTGGACTTAAACCATTGTTACCATGCAAAACCATATCCTTGATTGGTTTCAAATTCAGTTGAATTTCGTTACCGTCAATTTCGGAATTAATATTAAACGTAGGTTTAAGATAATCATTATTATCATAATCACCGGAGATGCTCCAATTCTCGACAAAAATATTTAATGGATCAAACGAACTTCCGGCGAGCTTTCCGTTACCTCTGGCGAACTTTTCAAAATGATGGTGTTGTGCAGCATCAATATCACTTATGCCGATATGTGCAAAATATACTTGGTTTGAAGCAAGTCCGGACTCGATATCCAATTCACTCGGAGACAAAGCATTCCTGAAAATCGTGAATTGGTATCCGAAGCTTTTACCTTCACTTGAGCGCAGATTACCTGTAAAATACCACCATTCCAATTTGTATTCGTCATGTGCTCCGTAATCATCAGGGAATTTGAACTCAATGACTTTATCGGCTTTTTTATACAAAGAGTCAGTCTCACCGGACATAACCGAAGAAATCGCAATGAATCCCGATTCCGCAATATTAGCAGTCGGTATATAGTAATATACTAATGCAGATGCTAATGTTAACAGAAAGAGAACAGATATTAGAATCTTATACTTCATAAGTTATTGACGTATATAGTGAAAATTTGATATTGTTATTTCAATATGAATATATAATTAATTTATTTAAATATTGTGAAATTCTTAATTATAATTGAAAATATTCGACAATTAGATACTTCTTATTCTTTGGCTTAACGAGATAAACATATTTAATTAAGCAACTTGTTTAATATTTAATATAGAATGATTATAGAATAAATTATTACTAATCAAATATACCCCGACATTATGAATGTTGGTACAAGGGGGTAAGAATGAAGAAAATTCTACTTATTGTTATATTGCTAATATCATCTGCTTCGACACTCATTTCGCAGCGGGAATTTTCTAATTGGTATTTTGGTCAGCAATCAGGAATTACATTTAATACTCCCACATCAGAACCTGTGTTCCTACCCGGAAATCCCAGTTCCCAGTTTGAAGGAGTCGCAACAATTTCAGATGCAAATGGTCAAGTATTATTATCTGCAAACGGCGAATATGTTTTTAATAGAAGCGGAAAGGTGCTGAACATAGGCCATCCTATGATGGGACATTATTCATCAACTCAAGCGGTAATAATTGTACCCAAGCCCGGAAGTAAAAATTTATACTATGTCTTCACTTCGGATGCAGGTGAATATACAGGTGAAAAAAATCGCGGAATAAATTATTCAATTGTTGATATTGATGCCAATGATGGGGAAGGTGCATTCGTTGAAATAAATCAAAATCTACTTGGTTTGGCAAGTGAACAGCTTACTGCGGTTTATCATCCTAACAGAAGAGATATATGGATAGTTGCCAGAGGTTGGAAGAACAACAATTTCTATGCTTTTCTGCTAACAGCCGATGGATTGTCTGAACCTGTCATTACTTCCATTGGATTTACACGTACATCCGATAACCACACAATCGGGTGTCTGAAATTCTCACCAAATGGCAGTTACGCAGCAGCCCCGGTTTACAATGAAGAATTTATTGAATTGTTTAAATTCGATAAAAACACAGGCGAATTTTACGATAGGCTTCAAATCAACTTACCTGACATGATTAATTTGTATGGTGTAGAGTTTTCACCTAACGGAGAAATGTTATATGTAACTAATTCACGCGATGAACTCGGCTATGGTAGTCTGTTACAATTAGATGTATCAAATTATAATAAATCAGCCATAGAGAACTCAATTCAAATTATCTACCAAAATAATATCCATTTAGGAACCATTCAAATAGGACCGAATAGAAAAATTTATTTAGCAATTTTGAATTCAAAATTTCTAATGTGTGTTCTTAAACCGGACTTACGAGGTGATGAAAGTGGTTTTAATCTGGGATTGGTTGCTTTAAACGACAGCTTAAGCCAGTTAGGACTACCTCAATTTACAGGCTTCTGGTCCGAAGATAAGGAGTTGATGATTTGTGAGGAGGAAGATCTGATTTTAGACCCTGATGATTTTCTGCATGATACAATATATATTGATATTGATTACGAATGGACAGGTCCTAATGGTTTTACATCAAAATCGCCTATTGCTATTAAGGAAAATATACAATTAGCTGATTCCGGCGATTATGTCTTATCGGCAGTTTACAAATATCAGGATACACAAGTAGTAACAAGTAAGATGATAAAGGTTAGGGTCGGTAAGAAATTCAAATTTTCTATAAGTGGTAAGGATTCAATATGTACAGGTGAATTTACCTTGTTGGAACCGGACACTGTAGATAATAGATTTCAATATCGTTGGAATACAGGTCATAATTCAAGTTCATTAGTAGTCAGAAGTACAGGTTTGTATAAGTTGTACATAAGTAATTCATACGGTTGTACTGACAGTGCCGAGTTTTTTGTGAATGTAATAGATAAGCCTCACGCAAAAATAGAAGGTGAAAAACTTATATGTTTGAATTCGAGTGTAGAGCTGAAGTCGGAAGAAACTGACCCCGAACTTAAATATCTATGGTCAACAGGAGACACTACCCAATCAATTACAGTAGATACTTCCGGAATATATGAGTTGACAGTTAGTAACGGCTTAGGATGCTTCAGCACAGACGAATTTGAGGTGTATTATTATCCTGACATGGCTCTTGAAATAATTGGCGATACTGTCTGGTGCAGCTTTACTCCTGCTAAACTGACTGCAAGTGTTACACCTTACCATGATAGTTTGCATTATGATTTCGTTTGGTCGAATGGAGTCACAGGAAAAGATATTACAGTGAACAAGACAGGTGAACTCAGTGTTATTGTTACTGTTGAAGGACGATGTGTTTTTTACGACACAATATTTGTTATCAAAAGTACTCCACCACGTTTGGAAGTTGATATAACTGAGCAACGTACTTTCTGTGACAATGAAACTCTTGTTGTAGATTTGATTGACCCTGAGCCCGAAGTGAATTACTATTGGGAAGATACAGAGTTACCGGAATTCCCTCGAATCATCAGCGAAACCGGTAAGTATAAGATTATGGCGCTAACGAAAGAAGGGTGTAAAGATGAATTTGAATTCGAAGTTGAGTTTCTCGAAACTCCTGAGGCACAGATATTATTTACCGATACGGTGAATTTCTGTAATTTAGACTCCTTGACGCTTGAAGCATATCCGAAAGGTGAAGGTTACAACTATCTTTGGTTGAATAATGGAAAAAGAGAAGAGTACTTGACTGTTTACGAATCGGGTGTATATTCTTTAGTTGTTACAAACGAACTTGGTTGCAGCGATACTGCTTACATCGAAGTAAATCTGGGTGCAGGATTGCCTGTTCGTATTTCAGGGAGAGTGAACGCATGTATTGGTGATTCAATTACCTTGACGGCAAGAGTTGGAATTGTAGAAAATCTCGATGATTTTAACTTCTTATGGTCAAATGGTGAAACAACAAATAGTATTTCGGTTAATACTGGAGGCAGTTACAATGTAATTGTAGAACATAGCTCAGGTTGTATTGGTTATGATACTGTTAAAGTAAATTTCTTTGAGGTTCCGAAATTGGAATTTGATTTCGATAGAACTGTCATTATATGTGAAGATGAAGAGTTTGAGGCTAAACCTAAGGAAATTAACCCTGCTTATCTGTATACATGGTCTGACGGTACATTTAATGTGCCCAAGACATTTCGCGAAAGTGGAGTTTACACTCTTTATGCAATGAATGCAGGTCAATGTACTGATAGTATAGAATTTGAGCTGATAGTCAGGAATTCTCCGCTCGCTAATATTGTTCAGGACAGTCCGTTGAAATTATGCCCCGGCGACAGCTTGTTTATCGGTGTTGAAACAGATTCGGAGGATAATAATATTTTATGGAGCAATGGTGAGACAAATGATAATATTAGTGTTGACAAGCCGGGAGTCTATCATGTTACAGTCACAAGTCCGGACGCCTGTGTGTCAACCGACAGTATAATTATCGAATGGGCAAATACTCCAAATTTGACTCTGAGCCTATCGGAACCCTATATCTGTGAGGGCAGCGAAATAATCATACACGCTCATGGTGAATATAATGAAATACTTTGGCAAGATGGCTCAAAGAATGACAGCTTGATAGTCAAAAATCCCGGCTATTACGTTGCCGAAGTCATTTCAGAGGATGGCTGTTCTCTCTTAGATTCTATCTATGTATCAAATTTTAGCAACATTATACAAGTAATCGTCGAAGATATTGATTTTGGAATTATTTGCCCAAGCGAAACTTTAACCCAAAGTACGACAATTACTAATCAATCAAGTTTTGATATTGAAATTCTGCATATTGTCCTTACAGACGAAGAGAATTTTATTATAGATACAGAGCTGACAGGCTTGAAAATTAAAGCCGGAACTTCAGAAGATATTGATGTTAGTTTCCTGCCGAAGGGCAAGTCCGTGTACAGTGCTAAAGTCAAAGTATATTATAAACATTATTGTCAAGATTCTATCGAGTTCAGTCTGAAAGGTGAATCAAATTTCAGTTCGGAAATTTCATTGCCAATAGTTAGTATTCTTGCGGGTGATGAGGCTTGTCTCGAGGTCAATTACAAGTTTGAATGTATAGATGAAGTTGATTTTTCATCCGGCTTCAATTTACGATTAAAATTTGATGCAAGTTACTTCCTGCCGGAATTTTCAAACATCGGAACTATCATTCGCAATGAAGTCATTGGCGAAATGAGACACTTGGAAATCAGTGTAGAAAATCCTATCCATTTCTCGGAAATGGAGGGTATTCTGCTGAGGATTTGTGGTAAGGCGTTGCTGGGCTATGACACTACAACCGTTTTGTATTTGGAGGATTTTTCTTGGGGGGAAGGATTAAAAGTTAAACTCCGAAACGGTACAATAATCAACGAGGCTTGTGCAATAAATCTAAGACAATTTAAGTATTTTAGACAGACTGCTCTGGATATTTCACCAAATCCGGTGAAAGAATTGATGAATATTAATGTTGTTTCAGAGGAAAAAGGTACTTTTGTATTGGAGTTAGTGAACAGTGCCGGTATTAGTGTTTTGAGACAGGAATGGCATCGTAATGAATCCGATGAAATTGAAAAGTACTTCGGATTTGATATAAGTAACCTGTCAAGCGGAGTCTATATGCTCAAGCTCACTTCGCCCTGGTATGTTCGCAGCACCAAGGTAATTGTAATAAAATAAATATTGATAATATAAAATGCCGAAAATACTTTTTTGTGTCGTTATTTTGTTGATGATATGCATGACAGAAGTGTTGCCTAAACCAAACAGTAGTCAAGACTACTGGTTTTTTGGGCAAAGTGCCGGATTGTATTTTGGCTCTGATGACAGAAACCCTGTTCCGATAAAATCCGGCAAGCTACTTTCTGTCGAAGGTTGTGCTTCGATTTCTGATACCTCCGGCAATTTAGTGTTCTATACAAACGGCTCGGTGATTTTTGACAGAAATCATGATACTATGCCTAATGGTACCGGCTTATACGGCAGCCCATGGGCTTCACAGTCTTCAATAATAGTTAAACATGCTGATTCGGACAATATTTATTATTTGTTTACATGTGATGCAGCACCATATAGTGGAGACGGCATCTATGAGTCCACATTCACCCACTGTTATTCTGTCATTGATATTTCTTTGAATGACGGTCTCGGAGAAGTAATTGAAAAAAATACTTTGATTCAAAATAACACCGTAGAGAAACTTACTGCAACACTTCACGCTAATCAAAGAGATTATTGGATAATTGCTCGCGGAATGAATGATAATACTTTCATTGTGTCAAAGCTTACTGCAAGTGGTATCGAATCAATACAAACTTTTACTGTAGGACCCGGTACAAAACCTGTTCCTTCTTCACCTAAGCATACAGTCGGACAATTAAAAGCCTCCCCATCAGGTGACCTGTTAGCTACAATCGAATTCGGTAGCAACAATGTTGACATTTATCGCTTCGATAATAATTCCGGTACTATCTCAGATTATATATCGGTTCTGGTGGATTCCGATAAGGATGTCGCTCTTTACGGAGTGGAATTTTCACCAAACGGAAGATACTTATATATTTCAAATATTTATGGAAAGCTTTATCAATTTGACGTCGCAGCTTATGATTCTACAGAAATTGTAAAAAGCAGAAGAATCGTTTATGATTCTTTAGATTTAAAATTTGCAGTCTTTGGACAATTGCAAACTGCACCCGACGGGAAAATTTACGTAGCAGTGCCTGATAATACATATTTATCAGTAATCCACAAGCCGAATGTTCAGTCGCCATATTGTCGCTTTGAAAAAATCGGACAATCGCTTGACGGTTCTGTATCGAAGTTTGGACTTAATAACGGAGTATTAAAGGATATTATCCAATCAGTGGATATTTATGGCAATGATATTTGTGCAGGTCAAGATGATGAAATCAAATTATCAGCTATAGTTCATCCGCAGGCTGATTATGATTATGAATGGTCAGGTCCTAACGGTTTTTATTCAGAGCTTCAAAACCCGAGTATCAATGATGCAGATTTTAGTAATGCCGGTCTATATTCATGTAGTACTTATCTAAATGGTGATTTTTTTGCTTCGGATTCTGTAATGATTAATGTTTATGACATACCCGAAGCTGAAATTATCGGATTGCATGAAATATGTCCTCCTGAAACCATTACTTTGAGCTCAAAATATATATCGCCGGAATATAATTATCATTGGTCAAATGGCAGTACAAGCAGTGAAATTGATGTTGACGGTCCGGGCACTTATTATTTGACAATAAGTAATCCTGCAGCATGTATTTCGGATACTGCATTTTTTGAAGTTAATATTACTGAGAGTCTCGAAGTTACTTTCGGAGATATTCCTGAGATTTGTAATGATGAATTTGTGCAATTATTTTTAGATACAAATTTATATAAACCTTTGGAGCAATATAAGTTCCATTGGTCAACAGGAGATACCGGAATTTCAATCGAGGTAAACAAGTCCGGATTTTATAAATTAAGTGTAACCAATATATGGGGATGTAGCGGTACTGATTCGGTTTATATTCCTCATACTGAAATACCGAGCTTAGAGTTTGATATTGGTGACACAGTAAATTTGTGCCAAGGAGAAGAGGTTTTCGTTACACTTAATGAGATTGACAATAAATGGGATTACTATTGGTCTGACGGATTAAACGGTGTTTCAAGAATTATTGATAAACCAGGTACTTATACTATTTATACGGTCAATAAAAACTTATGCAGTGATTCTAATTCTCTTACTGTGATTATTAACGACAGACCCAAAGCTGAGATAAACTCTAATGACAAGTATTTTATTTGTGATGGTGAAACCTTATTGCTTGAAAGCAGATTTAAGGATGATGATTTTTTATATCGTTGGTCTGACGGCTCAACAGGCTCATCAACTGAAATTGATAAACCCGGGATTTACACTCTTGTACTGACTAATTCAAAAGGGTGTACTGACAGTACACATATAGAAATTGAAAGAATATATAATTTAGTTGATATTGATAAGGAAAATATTAGAATTGACTCGATTTGCTCAGGTGAAATTATTGACGAATCAATCAATATTTTATATACGACAAATGCCGAAGAGATAGTAAGCTCATGTGATTTTGTAGGAGACAAACTAAACATTGATTTATATCGCGAAGTGATAAAAATATCGGATAACAAATATCGGCAGCAGTTAAGATTCACAGTCGGACATAACAAACCCGGTATTTACAGAGGTAATATCATAGTCAGTCTTGACAAGCCTTGCGGTGAACAAATTGTTATTCCTGTGTTTGTCAAAGTTGTCATGGGTTTTAGCATTTCAGCACCTGAAATAGTTACGGATGCCGGCTCTTACATCTGTCTTGCTTTTGAGATGGAAGCGATTTGTATCAGTCCTAACGAGTATTTGTATTCACCCGAATTTGATGTAGAAGTAGCGGCTGATTTCTTTTATCCTGATTCAATTAAAGGCGGAATAATTTTAAAAAGTGAGTATCAAGATTCATCAAGATTAATAAGGGTAAAATCTGATGCTTCATCTTTTCCGACAAATACAAAACGATACTTGGAGCTATGCGGTCATGCTCTGATAGGGCATAAGTCTGCTTCTGTTATTAAGATTAGAAATTCAGATTGGGGTTATCCGCAGATTAGTACAGTTATTAGAAACGGATTTCTTGACATTGATGGTTGCGTTCAAGAATTACGTGCGATTCAATCATTTAAACCTGCTGAATTTTCAATTTCTCCTAATCCTGCCGATAATTTTGTAGAAATTACCATCGAGTCACAGGAAAAAGGTATTCATACTATTGAGATTTATACCATGGAAGGCAAGCTTAATGACTCATTCAAATTAGATAATTTTAGCGAAAACTCTTTGCAATATATAGGGTTTGATACAAATAAATACGGACAAGGCTTGTATAGAATAGTTCTGAAAACACCTTGGAACATTAAGTATGGACAAATGATGATAATGAGAAACTGAAATGATATCACCTATTCGATTAATGCTTGTATTAATAATTATTCCAACATTGATGTACGGTCGAAATGATGCGATGAATTGGTTCTTCGGCGATAAGTCTGCAATAAGTTTCAATACTTCCGACGGTGAACCAATTGCAATCGAAGGCAGTCTGTTAAGCACACTTGAAGGTTGCTCTGCAGTTTCAGACACAAACGGTAACTTATTGTTCTACACAGACGGTGTCAGAGTATGGAATCGTAATCATGAAGTGATGAATCCCAACAACAATTTAGCAGGTCATTATTCATCAACTCAAAGTGCTTTGATTATCAGGCAGCCAATGTCTTATGAAAGGTTTTATATATTTACAACCGATGCAGGAGAATATGTTGAAAATATTGACCCGGCAAATTATGAAAATCGGGGTTTAAATTATTCAATTGTAGATATGAGTCGCAATAACGGCTTAGGTGAAATAGTGGCATATAACATCTTCTTGCAAAAACCATCTGCTGAGAAGCTTAGTGCTGTATTCCATGAAAATAAGAGTGATGTATGGATTTTCAGTCAATCGTGG
>JBAYPL010000101.1:0-9208 GCA_041677745.1 Kapaibacterium sp. (SeqCode) | reverse complement strand
TTAAATTATTGAAAACCAAGAGTAGTGTGAGTTACGAGTATCCCGATAAAAATACAGAGATTGAAATAACTCAACAGTACGAAAGTTACGAAAGGAACCTGCCCAGAGCTGCTGAAATTACAGCAGAGTTGAATATAACAGGAATAAATCGTGATGGTTCTCGTCAGATTAACCCGGCAATAGTTATTGAAGAGATTGAGACAGAAGAAGGCTTCCCGCTTCTACCCTATGTATTTTTCAAAGAGAACTCGGCAGACCTGAGTCTTACATCAATGAAGAGACTAAGTAATGATGAAGTCAACAGCTTCAAACCCGATGAATTGCCTTGGGAAACTCTGGATATTTATGCCAACTTATTAAATATCATCGGATACAGACTTAAAAACTCAGGCTCATCAATCACTTTGACAGGTACAAACAAAAACCTTGACGCAGAAAAAGATAATACGAAATTATCCGGTGACAGAGCCGTAGCAGTGAAGAATTATCTGGTTGATGTTTGGAAAATCCCTGAAAATCGTATTAAGATACAATCTCGTAATCTACCGTCTAAGCCCTCAAATAGTGATCGCCCCGAAGGTCGGGAAGAAAATCAGAGAGTTGAAATCAGCTCACCTGATATCGCCATCACTGCACCACTAAATCTCAAGGATATAGTCAGAACTGCTAATCCTCCGAAGATTGAATTATTGCCTAAATTATGGTCTGAATTAGGAATGGATAAATGGGATTTAGAAATATCACAAAAAGGTAAGACTTTACGTGAATTTACCGGTACCGGCGAAGGAACAACTCATTTATGGGATGTAGAGGAAGAACCAATACCTTCTCTTGAAGATCCAATTGATGTTAAATTGACTTATTCGGATAAAGCTGGAACCAAAGGTGAACTTGAGAAGTCTCTGAAAGTAAGCCAGTTGACAATTCGGAAGAAGCGTTCAGAATTGAAAGATGATAAGAGGATTGAAAGATTTTCGCTCATCCTCTTCGATTATGATAAAGCTGAATTGACCAATGCTCAAAAAAGAATTCTTGAAGATGTCAAAGACAAAATAAAACCAAATTCGAAAGTCATCATATCAGGTTATGCCGACAAAACCGGAGATGAGAATTATAACAAAGAGCTTGCAGCAAGACGAAATGCTGAAGTTCAGAAAGTACTGAAAGTTGATGATTCAAGACTTGTCACAATGAATATTGGCAGTAATGAATTACTTTACGACAATAATTCTCCTGAAGGCAGGAGTTATTGCCGTACAGTAAAAGTATTAGTAGAAACACCGATTAATGATTAATCTTTTTCTTCAAAATTTAAAAATGCCGGATTGATTGTCCGGCATTTTTTTTCATTAAAGTGTTATTTCTTTTTGAAAATCATTTGCAGCTTGAATTCATCACTGTCTTTATCAAGTTCATAAGGTAATTTAACATATCCCCCATTCAACCAAATCTGAAGTTGATCGCTGTAATTCGGGTGCATATTATCTCCGGAAGTACCACCCGGAAGAGCAGAATAAACGAAATCGGAGCTCAAGTCGCAAATAATTCGCATTGAAGCACCAATTACTTGTTTATATGGGTCATTTATATTCCATTCACCATTATTGATAGTGGTATTATTGCCACCGGTCTCAAATGGTCCAAGCGAGAAAGCAGGTTTCATAAACTCTGAATTAGAAAAAGGATGGTCTAATGTCAAAGTATGAATTTTTCCGTAAGTCCTTTTGGATATTTCAATTTGATTAAAATATTCATTAAATTCATCAATACCGTCACGAAAGCTTTTGAAAATGATGAATTCTTTATTTTCAATATTTTGTGTACCTTTTATATCGAATAATTCTGAATCTGGAAGTCGCATTAATGATATTAATTTCCTTGCAGGAAGGCTGGATATGAATGAATATTGATTGAAAATTTTTGTTCCCAACTCATCAATGAATGTATTGTGCAAGAGCTTTTCATAGAAAAAAGTATAAACCGAAGCCTCGACAGATGCTCTCGACAGGATAAAATCCCACTCTTTTAACATATTGAGATAATCAATTTCCTCAGCTGACATCAAATTTTTGTAATTATCGAGTACTTCCGTCGAAATTTCAATAATCTCTCTTGCATATACAGATAAAAAATCATTTTGTAGATACATGGCATCACGAAATGAAAAATCATCTGATTCGGCAAGTAACTCAGATATTCTCGCTGCACGCGATTCCGGCTCCCAGTAATTGGATATGAACAAGCTGCTTTGTACAGAAATTTTATTATTTGCTGATGAAAGAAATTTTTTATCCGGATTATATGTTACAAATCCTGCATCAGATAGACTTGTAACACCTCTCCACAAATAAGATTTAATCCAAGAAGGATTCGGGAGGTTCGGGTTACAATCACTTTCTCTGTCAGGAATGACACCGGCAGAAATCAACCCCATATTTCCTTTCTTATCGCAAAAATGAAAATTCAATCCGGGAGTAACCCATCTCCTGAGGGCATATTTTACCTGTTCAAACTCCGATGCAGTATTAATTTTATATAGTGAATATATTTCATCACCTATTGCAGAACCTATCCACTTAAAACTGACGACATTATTATCGGTCAGACTTTTTTCCTTGTCATTGAACTTGTATTTAAGAAATTCTTCAGAATCTGAAATTATATGAAAATCACTGATAATATATGAATTACCGGTTTTTCTCTTATAATAAATTTCCGGTGATTTACCTGCAATCTTGATAGTATCAATTTCATAAGTAATTTTTTTATAATTACTATCAGAATCCAAATAATATTCTTGCTTATCATCTACTTTTTCAAGGAAATAGTCAAATCCATCAACCATGATATTAGTAATACCCCAAGAAATATCCTTATTCCTGCCGGACATAATCAATGGAATTCCGGGCAGAGTCAAACCAATAGCCTCAATTTCCGGTGATTTTATCTTCATTTGTATCCATCGTGAAGGCAAGCTAAGGAGCAAGTGTGCATCATTTGCAAGGATTGAAGATACTGAATCGCCTGATGAATTCCTGAAAGTCCAGCAATTACTTCCCGACGATGATCCTCGTACACCTGCATCACCGGCAATATTTAATATTTCATTTCCAAGAATAGCCAGACTACCTTTTCTCATTTCATTTTCAACAAAATGATTATTAATATGCAAAGCAGGTGAATATTCTTCATCAGGAATAAACTGTTTGAAAAGCTCCATGCCTCCCTTTTCTAATATTTCCCCGAATGTTAAGTCTGCCCAGATACTCAACGATAATTCAAAAGTAAGATATTTTCCAATCATCAAACTATGCTCAGGTAACCATTTTTTAGGTTTATAATTTAAGGCACTGAATTCCATAGAAAGTGTTGATGAATTATCGGTAATGTACTGATTGACACCTTCACAAAATGCATCAATAATCGTTTTGGACTTTCCTGATAGGGAATCATAATTTCTTTTTGAAATATTTTCCATATCGAATGTACGCATGAATTTATCAATCTTGACAGTGCGACTCCCAAAAATTTCGGACAATCTGCCACCGGCAAGTCGCCTGTAATAATCCATCTGCCATAGTCTTGCCGAAGCATGGTAGTAGCCGACAGCAAAGAACAAATCTTCTTCATTCTTTGCTTCAACATACGGTATTCCGTAGAAGTTAACAAAAACCTCAGCTCCTGATTTAATTTTTTCGGAATTGATTTTTTTAGCATCAACGGAAACAGAAACATTTGCCAAATTATACATAAATATTACAAAGGCAATAGAAATAATTGCCAGCGAGATAATCAACGCAATTATTTTGCTGTATCGGTAAATCATTTATAACCATTTATGAAATTTATACCATTCAAATGTAGTTCTGACGGCATCATTAAATGACAGTGTCTGTTGGAACCCGAAGTCTCGCTTTGCTTTGTCAGACTTACAAGTCCAAAATTCTCTTGTAAAATCAATAGCTTTGTTGTAGTCGAACTTAGCTTGTCTTCCGAACATATCCCATAGGAATCCGTTGATGGCTCCTACTGTCAGGACTATCGGGTCGGGTACTTTTAATTTTATATAAAAAGATTTATTCATTTGAACTTTGAACACATCTGAGATATAGTCCCAATCATAAAATTTATCATTTGTCAGGAAGTAAGTTTGGTTGACAGCATTCTCTGACAAAGCAGCTTCTACTGTACCGCGTGCTAAGTCATGTGAATGAATCAAACTTATGTATTTTTTATTTAATCCGATATGAGCAGCAAAACCGAAATACATCATTCTGAAAAGACTGTATATGGCTGTATCCCTCGGACCGAACACTGCCGGCGGTTTGATGATTGTATATGGAAGTTTATCAAAGTAGCTCATGACAGACTCTTCTGCTAATTTTTTACTTCGCCCGTAGTCAGTAACCGGTTTCAAAGGTGAATCTTCGTCAACCGGATGATTGAATGACGAAGAAGGACCTGTTGCGGTCTGACTACCGATATAAACAAAGCGTCTGATATTCGGATTGTGTTTATATACCGATTCGAGCATTGAACGAGTACCAAGAGTGTTTACTTTATAATAATCATCTTTTCTTTTTGCAAAGTTCAATCCGGCTACATGAAAAACATAATTTACATTTTTTACGGCATTAATAAAATCACTGCTTTCGTAATTATCGGTATAAACAAATTCAAAACCTTTATTCTCTAACCATTTTGTTTTACTTGACTTGCGTAAAACTGCCACAACTTTGATACCGGTTTTTGCCAGCACGTCAGCAACATGACTGCCAATAAAACCGGATGCTCCGGTTACAAGTGCTTTCAATCTTATTCGTTATTATTTGGACAAATTATACAATTTCTAAAATACTAAAATAAGGAAAAAAACCTTATATATGCTGATTAATGCATTTTTAATTTGTCAGTCCGTCAGAAAGTCATATATTGCTAAGATATTTTTTTCAAAAATAAATTAATTATTGGAGCCTGATATGAACAAAGCTGTTATTATGGCAGGTGGGTTTGGTACAAGACTGCGTCCATTGACGATGCAGATACCAAAACCTATGGTACCGATATTGAATGTGCCAATGATGGGACATATAGTAAACTTATTAAAATTACACGATATTACTGATATTATTTCTTTGCTTTATTTTCAACCGGACAAGATAACAAGCTATTTCGAAGATGGCAGTAAGTTCGGAATCAATATGGGTTATGTAACAGCACAAGCCGACTATGGTACAGCCGGTGCCGTCAAGAATGCTTATGAGCAATTAAATGAAAGATGTATAATCATAAGTGGCGATGTTCTAACAGATTTTGATTTGACGGCTGCTCTAAAATTTCATGAAGAAAAAGGTTCCATGGCTACTCTACTTCTTACGAGAGTTCCTTCACCAATAGAATACGGTATTGTTATTACCGATGAAGACGGCAAAATAGTAAGATTTCTCGAGAAACCATCTTGGGGGCAAGTATTTTCTGATACTATAAATACCGGTATTTATATTCTCGAACCAGAAGCACTCGATCTTATTCCGTACAGGCAGGAATTTGACTTTAGTAAGGATTTATTCCCTACCATGTTGGAGAGAAATATGCCACTCTTCGGATATATTGCTGAAGGATACTGGAGAGATGTAGGTAATCTGAATGAGTATCAAATTGGTCAATCAGATGCACTCAGAGGAGGTGTTAATCTTGGTTTCAACATAAAATGGACTTCCGATAATCAGATAAGTGACGGAACAGTAATACCGGTTTCAAATAAATTATCCGGGAAAAATATTATTGGAAAAAATTCAAAAATCGGTGAGAATAATTATATTGAAAATTCTGTAATCGGTGATAATGTTATAATTGGAAATGGTTGTACTATCAAAGATGTTACGATTTGGGACAAAGTTACTATCGGGGATATGGTAGAGCTAAATGGAAATGTAATTTGTAATGATGTCTCTATACATGATTTTGTAAAAATAGCCGATAATGTGTTCATCGCTGAAAATTGTGTAATTGGAAAAAATGCAAAGTTATATTCAAATATCAAGCTTTGGCCTAATAAAATTGTTGAAGAAGGAGCTTCCTTGTTCCGTTCGCTTGTACAGGAAGAAAAATGGAGTCGCGAACTCTTTACCGATGCAAGAATCTCCGGATTGTCCAATATTGAAATTAATCCTGATTTCGGTGCTAAGTTCGGAGCAGCTCTCGGCATGGCTTTCGGTAAGAATACAACAGTACTTGCAAGTAGAGACCCTGACACTGTATCAAGAATTATAAAACGTTCAATTACAGCCGGTTTGTTGTCTGTCGGTGTAACTGTGAATGATTTGCAGCAGTCTTCGATTCCACAGACAAGACAAGAGCTGCGAATCAGCAAGTATGCCGGAGGTCTGCATGTTCGCAGGTCACCGCGAAATCCTTCACAGACCGACATTATTATCTTCAATAAAGACGGTAGAGATATTAGTATTGCTTTGACAAAGAAAATCGAGCGATTCTTCTTCGGAGAAGAAATCGAACGCGTACAACCGAAAAATGTCGGAATCATAACTTTTCCTGAAAGGACTCAGGAGTTTTACATCAATCGTTACCTCAGTTCCTTAAAGAAAGACCTGATTAACGACAGGAAATTTAAATTATTGATGGATTATTCTTTCGGTTTGGCTTCTACGATTTTCCCTAATATTTTAGGTAAATTACATGCTGAAGTAATCTCACTTAATAATTATGTTGACGGCTCCAAATTTCATCCGGATCCAAGCGAATCTGATGCCCCGATTGACGATACCGGAAAAATCATGCGTTCATTGGGTTACGAATTAGGTTTCAGATTACAGTCAGGAGCAGAAAAAATCGCAATCATTGATGAAAGAGGTAACTGGTATTCTTCGGTAAGACTTTTGTCAATTTTAACGAAACTGTTTCTTGAAACTAATAAAAACCGTGAACCCTACAAGATTGCTGTTTCTATTGTAGCACCACGAGAAATCGAAGATATTGCAAAAGACTACAACGTAGAAGTTGTACGTATTAAGAATAATCATTCTGCAATGATGGATATTACTACTGATGAGAATATATTGTTCGTTGGCGGAGTTTACGGCGGATTTATATTCCCTGAATTCCTCTTTGCATCAGATGGTATGTTCACAGTCGGTAAAATGCTCGAGATGCTTGCTGAGACTGATTTGACTCCCTCACAAGTTGATGAAATTCTTCCAAAACGCTTCCAAACCATTACAGAAGTCCCGGTAGCATGGGAATTTAGAGGCAGAGTAATGCGTCAGGCTATGGATTATAGCAGAAGCATGGAAAAACAACTCGTGGAAGGTGTTAAAATCTTCGAAGACGGAAAATCTGCATTACTGTTACCGGCAAAGGAAAAAGCCTCATTCATAGTTTATGGTGAAGCAGATTCACAAAATGAAGCAGATGAAATTGCATCAAAATTTTCACTATTAATTAATTCTTGGAAAAAATAGCTGATTAGGTTATAAAAATGAAAATAAATGAGATTCTAAGTGCCAATTCGGTAAGAATTGCTTATCAGACTGACTCAAAGGAAAGTCTTCTTTCAGAATTGGTTACTATTATTGGCAAAGAAGAAGGTATAGATGACCTTAGCATTGCCTTGAAAGATGTATTCGAACGCGAAGAAGTCATGTCAACAGGTGTGGGAAAGGGTATAGCCTTACCACATGCTAAATCCAAAGCTGTTAACAAATCGGTTGCTGCACTCGCTATTTTGAAAGAGCCAATTGACTTCGACTCTCTTGATAATGAGCCGGTGAATATCGCATTCCTCCTCCTTGGTCCCGAGA
This sequence comes from Kapaibacterium sp. (SeqCode), assembly GCA_041677745.1. Lineage (GTDB taxonomy): Bacteria > Bacteroidota > Ignavibacteria > Kapaibacteriales > UBA2268 > JANJTB01. The sequence goes on along the minus strand of JBAYPL010000101.1, from coordinate 1,391 downwards.
ACAATGTAGGCCTTCATTTGCGTCTGCTAAGTAAAGTTTCAAGACTGATGAACAATGATTCTTTCAGGTTACAGCTCATTGAGTGCAAGAAAGTTGAGGATGTTATGAAGTTATTTGATTCAATGGAAGAAATTTAGTTTTTTAATACTATTATGTAAGTTGTTGACAATGTGACCGAAATTACTACTTGTTTATTTCGGTCATAATTATTTTGCGAAATCCGAATTGGCTCCTTTAACTGTCCGACAAATTCAGTACGTATAAACTCCACTTAAATAGATGAATATAAAATACAACAGCAAAATAAACGTGATAATCAGTGTCTTTAAACAATTCGAAGGAAGTGAAATGAAATATTTAGTTATACTTGGAATATTTCTCAGCTTAAATTTATATGCGACTGATAACAAATCAGATGTTACAAAAACGATTATGCTCGGAGATGACATAAGACTAACTTGTAATGATTTGAATGATATAGCTAAGGTTCAATGGTTCAAAGACGGCGTCATGCTGAGAGGTGAAAACAGTGACAAACTGCTTATTAAAAACGCAACACTTGCTCACTCAGGAACTTATTGGGCTGTGGTTGACGGTGTTTGCGGAATCACAAGAACTAATGACGCAAATGTTAATATTGAAATACCTAAACAACACGGCATCGAAACTGTCTTATCGGGAGGAAACTATCTTTTTGAACCAGAACCGAATCCTGTAAGTGAAATCATAAGGATTAAATTTTCTCTATCCGACGCCACTTATGCCAAGATTGTAATTTTTGATTCTTTTGGAAGACAAACAGCAATTTTACATGAAGGTCAATTGGGCAGTGGGTTACATAATTTTCAAATCAGTGCCACAGAATATAATATATCATCGGGTGTGTATTTTTATTCACTCGTAACTCCTGAATTTACAAATACTAAAACCCTGATTGTAGTCAAATAATAATTATGCTATATCCTTATATTTTTGCTTTTACAAAACGTTTTTAATCAGCTGTGAATACCAAATCCGTGGTAATTATAAAGTTACGGGTAAATTTGGAAATCTCACTGTTCCTTATGAAGTTATCAATAATTATTCTCCATTCACATGAATTTCTACATGGTATTTTCTGTACAGGTTAAATAATTATCTTAATCTAATTATTAAAAAAAGCTCGGCAAGTTAACTTACCGAGCTCAAATAAGTAGATGATATAAACCAGATTAGAGTTTTGTTGCGACAGATTTACCTTGTAAGAACAACATGAGATAATCTTTACTTCCGGCTTTAGAGTCAGTACCGCTCATATTGAATCCTCCAAACGGATGAACATCAACCAAGGCGCCTGTACATTTACGATTGATGTATAGGTTACCACAATGGTACTCTTTCTTAGCTCTTTC
>JBAYPL010000100.1:0-9346 GCA_041677745.1 Kapaibacterium sp. (SeqCode) | reverse complement strand
TGCAGGTACTACAGTACTTTTATAGTATTCTGCAAGTCTCGGGTAGGGTAATTGACCGGTTTGTTTGACATCTTCCAGTCTTTTGCCTTCCGGAGTAAATTCTCCTTTTTTCGAACCTGCTTTGCCTGTTTGCTGTTGTACTTTCTGCTTAGCCATTTTTAAATATCACTTAATATTAAATTAAATTACTTTATTATTGTTTTTTGAGTATCTGACTCTAACTGTTTCAGAACCCTTTGTTTCAGTTCTAAATCCGATTCTTGTTGCATTTTTATCGGAATCTACCAGAAGAACATTAGAATAATGTATAGGAAATTCTTTTTCTACCCTTCCACCGTTCTGATTTCTCTGGTTGGGCTTTTCGTGTTTAATATGAATATTGACGCCTTCGACAAGCACTGTCATTTTCTTCGGGTCAACAAGAAGAACTCTACCGGTTTTGCCTTTGTCATCACCGGAGATAACTTCAACAACATCATCTTTTTTTATTTTCAATTTCATTTCTGTTACACCTATTCTTAAATTACTTCAGGGGCGAGTGAAACAATTTTCATATAGTTTTGTTCACGCAACTCACGAGCCACGGGACCAAAGATACGAGTGCCTCTCGGCTCGCCTTTATCGTTTAAAATAACGGCTGCATTATCATCAAATCTGATGAATGAGCCGTCACGGCGTCCTACTTCTTTGGCGGTTCTGACAATGACTGCCTTAACAACCTGTCCTTTCTTGACACCACCATTTGCAATTGCTGCTTTTACGGAGCAAACAACAAGGTCTCCAAGGCTTGCATACTTCTTGCCATGACCACCGAGAACACGAATAACTCTTATTCTCTTTGCACCTGAATTATCGGCAACCGTCAGGTTAGTTTCTTCTTGTACCATTGATATTTCTCCTTAGCTTACTTGGCTCGTTCTAAAATTTCGACAAGATTCCAGCGCTTACGGGCGCTTAGAGGTCTTGACTCAATGATTTTAACTAAATCTCCGATATTGCATTCGTTATTCTCATCATGAGCCATGACTTTTTTAGTTACCTTGTAATACTTCTTGTATAAAGGATGAATAACTTGTCTTTGCGATGCAACAATAATCGTCTTATCAGCCTTGTTTGATCTTACTTTACCAACAAGATATCTCTTATGAGACTTTTTGTCATTCTTGTTAGATTCATTAACAGTATTATCGGGCTGATTTTGAATTTCGTTATTTAATATATCTGTATTGTTATCCATTTTGCTTAGCTCTTGAACGTTCATTTAAAATGGTTTTAATTCTAGCAATATCGTGCTTCAGAATTTTCAAATAAGTAGTATCATGCAATTGTTTCAACGCATGTTGAAAATTCTGCTTCGACAAAGTTTCCACAGATTCTGTGTAAAGCATTGAGAGTTCTTCATCGGTCAGCTCTCTAAGGTCTTTTGCGCTACGTGGTTTCATTGTAAACCAGATCTGTTCGTGTAACAAATTTTGTTTTAATAGGTAATTTATTAGAAGCAAGTCTCAAAGCTTCTTCAGCAAGTTCTCTCGACACACCGTCAACCTCGAAGAGTATTCTTCCCGGGCGAACTACAGCAACCCAACCTTCGGGGCTACCTTTACCTTTACCCATACGTGTTTCGAGAGGCTTTTTTGTGAAAGGTTTATCGGGAAATATTCTTATCCAGACTTTACCGTCACGTTTTAAATATCTGTTGATAGCAATACGAGCGGCTTCAATTTGGCGATTGGTAATCCAGTGAGGTTCCAATGCCTTCAAACCGAATGAGCCGAAAGAAACAGAAGATCCTCTGTAAGCTTTTCCGGTCATTCTGCCGCGAAACGTCTTGCGTCTCTTTACTCTTTTAGGTGACAACATGGCTTAAATTCCGTTATATCTTTATAATTTACTGCTGTTTACCGATTACTTCACCTTTACAGATCCATACTTTGATACCAATGATACCATAGATAGTCAAAGCTTCTGCTGTACCGTAATCTATGTCGGCTCTCAGGGTGTGCAGAGGAATTCTGCCTTCCTTGTACTGTTCGGTTCTTGCCATTTCGGCACCGCCCAAACGTCCGGAGCACATAATTCTAATACCTTGGGCGCCCATTCTCATTGTCGAAGAAACAGCTTGTTTCATTGCTCTTCTGAATGACACTCTGCCTTCAAGCTGTTGAGCAATATTTTCTGCAACAAGGAGAGCATCGAGTTCAGGGCGTTTTATTTCGCTAATAAGGATTTTAACATCCTTACTTGTTAATTTTTTTAATTCTTCTTCAAGTTGTGTAATATCTTTACCGGAGCGTCCAATAATAACACCCGGGCGAGAAGTATTAATAGTGATTCGCATTTGTTTAGCGGTTCTTTCAATAAGAATTCTTGCAATGCCTGCTTTTTTCTTACGATTTCTGATGTAACTTCTCACTCTGAAATCTTCGGCAATTTTCTCAGCAACATTTCTTTCATCGAACCAGTTTGCGTCCCAGTTACGAATAATTCCTAACCTTAAACCAATCGGATTAGTCTTTTGTCCCACTTTTTACTCCTTAATACTTGATTCGTTTTGGAATGTACTATCTTCTTCATCCGGGGTAGCAACCACTATAGTCAGGTGATTTGAACGTTTCTTAATTCTGTAAGCGCGTCCTTGAGGAGCCGGAAGAATTCTCTTAGCAGCCGGACCGCCATTTACAAATGCTGTTTTAACATAAATATCATCTTCATTGAATGCCACATCAAGTTGTTCAGCCTTTACATTGAGATTTGCGATAGCTGAACGAAGCACTTGTTCTGCGACTCTGGCGGCATTTTTAGGAGAAAACCTAAGAATGTTTAACGCTTCAGCCGCATTTTTGCCGCGAATCATGTCAATCACAAGTCTCATTTTCAGAGGTGATGACGGTATGTATCTTTTTAAAGCTTTTGCTTCCATTTTAAAAAAAACTCCTATTTATCACTTTTTAGCTGAACGTTGTTCTTTTCTATGACCTGCATGACCTCTATAAGTACGTGTAGGTGCAAATTCACCGAATTTATGTCCGACCATATTTTCGGTAACATAAACGGGTATAAAATTTTTCCCGTTGTGGACTGCTACAGTATGACCGACGAAATCGGGTGTAATAGTGCAAGCACGAGCCCATGTCTTAACAACTTGTTTTTTTTTGGCTTCGTTTAAAGCTTCAACTTTCTTGAGCAGCTTATAATTCACGAAGATGCCTTTTTTTAGCGAACGAGACATTCTCTTTTATCCTTGACTATTTTGACTTTCTGTTTCTAATAATTAAACTATCTGACGATTTATTTCTACGTGTTTTCAAGCCTTTGGCATATTTACCCCAAGGAGAGCGCGGATGTTGACGACCGCCACCGGACTTGGATGCACCTTCACCGCCGCCCATCGGGTGGTCAATCGGATTCATCGCCATACCTCTTGTTTGCGGTCTGATACCAAACCAGCGAGACCTTCCTGCTTTACCCCAAAGTATATTTTCGTAATCTGCATTACCGACGCTGCCAAGCGTAGCATAGCATACATTTGGAACAAGTCTGATTTCGCCTGAGGGTAGTTTGAGGTGAGCATATTTACCTTCATTGGCAACAAGCTGCACCGAAGCACCGGCAGATCTTGCGAACTGTCCGCCTTTTCCGGGCTTTAATTCTACATTATGTATAAACAAACCAACAGGAATACTTTTAAGTGGAAGGGCATTTCCATCTTTATATTCAACATCAGGTCCGGAGACTATGACATCACCTACTTTAATTTTGGCAGGAGCAAGAATATATCTGAATTCACCGTCTTGATATTCTACCAAAGCAATACGTGCATTACGATTTGGGTCATATTCGATAGTTTTTACAGTAGCCGGAATACCGTGTTTGTTTCGCTTAAAGTCAATAATACGGTAACGACGCTTATGACCGCCGCCGCGATGACGCGAAGTAATTTTACCGGTATTGTTTCTGCCGCCCGATTTTTTAATCGGAGCTGTCAGAGGTTTGTAAGGTTTATCTGTTGTGATTTCGTTAAATTCACTTACAGAGTAAAACCTTGTTCCGGGTGTAATCGGTTTTAATGTTCTAATTGCCATTTTTCAAAACTTACTTGAAATTGATAATAAATTTTATTCTGTGTCTCCGCCGACACCTGATACTATTTCAATCGCTTGTCCTTCTTTCAAAGTAACGTATGCCTTTTTCTTCAGAGCCGTTTTGCCTCTCATAAGACCGCGGCGAGTCATACGAATTTTGTTTTTGCCTTTAACTCGAACTGTTCTAATACTTGTAACATTTACATCGAACATTTCTTCGACAGCCTGTTTAATTTGAATCTTGTTAGCATCTGGATGTACTTCAAACACATACTGTCTCAGATGAGCAAGGTTCATGGCTTTTTCAGTAATTATAGGCTTTTTAATCAACTGTATCATTTTTCTCTTACCGTTTTTTAATTGCCAAACGTATTTTCAATTTTATTAATAGCGCTCTTGAGAATCAAAATTTTTCTATGATTCAAAATATCATAGGTAGAAATTTTGTCTGCTGGCTGAATTGTAACATTTGGAATATTTCTTCCGGACATAAATACATTGCTGTCCACATCAGGAAGTAATATTAAAGTTTTCATATTATTCAGTTGCAATTTATCGAGAACACTTGCCATCTGCTTTGTTTTAATAGCTGAGAAAGTAAAATCATCAACTACGACAAGATTATTTTCTGCGACTCTTAGAGAGTAGGCAGATTTTCTTGCAAGACGACTGACTTTCTTTGGCAACTTATATACAAACTCATGAGGTTTAGGACCATGGACTGTACCGCCGCCAACCCATACAGGTGACCTGGTCGAGCCTGAACGAGCAGTACCTCTTCCTTTTTGTTTCCAGGGTTTTTTCCCACCGCCGGAAACTTCTGAGCGAATTTTAGTCTTGGCTGTACCCTGTCTTTGGTGTGCAAGATAAGCAACAACTGCCTGATGCATTGCATGTTCATTTGGTTCCACAGCGAATATGGAATCCGGCAATTCAACTTGCCCTACAACACCGCCATCCTTAGAATATAAATCTACTTGCATGTCTTTGCCTATACCTTTACAATTTCCAACAAAGTATTCTTTGGTCCGGGTACACTACCTTTGAGCAGTATAATGTTTCTTTCCGGTAGAATATCAAATATTTGTATATTTCTGACGGTTATTTTTTTACCGCCCATACGACCTGCCATTCTTAATCCTTTAAAAACTCTTGAAGGATAAGAAGAAGAACCGATTGAACCAGGGTGACGTTGACGATCGCTCTGACCATGTGTCTGCATACCGACTCCGCCAAAGTGGTGACGTTTTACAACGCCCTGGAAACCGCGTCCTTTGCTTGTACCGCTGACTTTTACCTTATCACCGACACTGAATTCATTGACAGTTATTTCAGAACCTAATTCATAATTATTCTCAAGATTTCTAAATTCTTTGAGGTATCTTACGGGTTCAACATTTGCTTTTTTAAATTGGCCTGCCATAGGTTTATTGACTTTATTTGAGCGGATAGACTCAAAACCAAGCTGTACTGCGCTATAGCCGTCGCGTTCGGGTGTACGAATACTTACAACATGGCAGGGACCTGCTTCAATAACAGTAACAGGCACTGCTACGCCATTTTCGTCGTAAATACTTGTCATTCCGACTTTTTTTCCTAAGATAGCACTTTTCATCACTTAGCTCCTATATCACACTTTGACTTCAACATCAACACCGGCAGGAAGTTCGAGTCGCATAAGCGCATCAATCGTCTTTTGAGTTGAGCTGAAAATGTCAATTAAACGTTTATGAATTCTTGTCTCGAATTGTTCTCTGGATTTTTTATCCACGTGCGGCGAACGATTTACAGTATAAACCGAGCGTCGTGTGGGCAGTGGGACCGGTCCTGAAACAACCGCTCCCGTCTGCTTAACTGTCCTGACAATTCTTTCCGATGATTTGTCAATCAGGTTGTGATCGTATGACTTTAATTTAATTCTTATTCTTTGTGTTGCCACTTTGTATTATCCTTGAGATTTATACGATCCCTGTTTCTTATTCAATAATTTTAGTTACTACACCTGCACCAACTGTTCTTCCGCCTTCACGGATAGCGAATCTCAATCCTTCTTCCATCGCTACCGGAGTGATAAGTTCGATATCAATTGCATCTAAGTTATCACCGGGCATAACCATTTCTACGCCTGCAGGAAGAGTCATTGAACCTGTAACGTCAGTTGTTCTGAAATAAAACTGTGGACGGTAACCGTTGAAGAATGGAGTATGGCGACCGCCTTCTTCTTTCTTCAATACGTAAACCTGAGCCGAGAATTTATAGTGTGGCTTGATTGAGCCGGGCTTGGAAATAACCATACCGCGTTCGAGTTCATTTTTGTCAACACCGCGAAGCAGGAGACCGACGTTATCACCGGCACGACCTTCATCGAGGAGTTTACGGAACATTTCAACGCCAGTACAAGTAGTTTTCTTTTGAAGACCGAAACCTACTATTTCGATTTCCTCGTTAACTTTAACAATACCGCGTTCGATTCTTCCGGTACCTACTGTACCACGACCGGTAATTGAGAATACGTCTTCGACCGGCATAAGGAACGGTTTATCAACGTCACGAACGGGAGTCGGAATATAAGTATCAACCGCATCCATCAAATCCCAAATACATTGGTATCTTTCATCTTCTAAATCAGCGTCGGCAGCACCTGCATCAAGAGCGTGCAGAGCGGAACCTTTGATAATCGGAATTTCATCGCCGGGGAAGTTGTAAGATGAAAGGAGGTCACGAAGCTCCATCTCAACCAATTCCAACAACTCAGGGTCAGCGATGTCAACTTTATTCATAAACACAACGATACGTGGCACACCTACTTGTCTTGCAAGAAGGATATGCTCGCGTGTTTGAGGCATAGGACCGTCTGTAGCAGCACAAACCAAAATAGCACCGTCCATCTGTGCAGCACCGGTAATCATATTCTTGATATAATCGGCGTGACCAGGACAGTCAACGTGTGCATAGTGACGATTATCTGTCTGATACTCAACGTGCGAAGTAGCAATCGTTATTCCACGTGCTTTTTCTTCTGGTGCGTTGTCAATTGAGTCAAATGTTCTTTTCTCGCCACCGGATTTTCTGGCTAATGCCATAGAAATAGCAGCTGTTAAAGTAGTTTTACCATGATCCACGTGACCTATTGTACCAACGTTCACGTGCGGCTTACTGCGATCAAATTTTTCTTTAGCCATTAGTACATCGCTCCTAATTAATACTGAGTTTTATAAACAAAAAATATTTAATATACGAAATTAATAAAAACTTTTTATTACTGCCGGTTCATAATGAGAAAATGTCATTGTGAAAACGGCTCTGCCTTGACTTTTAGAGCGTAGTCCGGTTACGTATCCGAACATCTCCGACAAAGGCGCCATAGCTTTTATAAGTTGCATTGAAAGTATGCTATCTATTCCTTCAACGCGTCCTCTTCTTGAATTCAAATCTGCAATTATATCTCCGACATACTCTTCAGGTGAAGTTATATCGAGTCTGAATATTGGTTCGAGTAAAGTTGGCATTGCTTTACGGCATGCTTCTTTTACTGCGGTCGAAGCCGCAATCTTAGAGCCAATTTCAGAGGAGACCTCTTCCAGATAATTACTGTCAAGAATCCTGACCTTTACATCAATCATCGGATAACCATTCGGTCCGACGTTCAAAGCCTCTCGAACACCTTGTTCTAAAGCAGTAACAAGAATTTCGGGAATCTTTGACTTTTTGAGCATGTTTTCCACCACGATTCCTTCATTTCTTTCAGCAGGCATGACTTCTACTTTCACATGACCGTACTGATTTTTGTTGGCAAGCTGTCTTTCAAATACCGTTTCTTCTATACAAGAAGAGCTTACGGTTTCTCTATAAGACACTTGGGGCTTACCTACTTTAGCAGGAATTTTAAACTCGCGTTTCAACCGATCAACAACTATTTCGAGATGAAGTTCACCTACACCGCTTATAATTAATTGACCGCTTTCATTATCGCCTGAAAATTTAAACGTTGGATCTTCATCGCTCAATTTTTGCAGTGTTTCAATCAATTTTTCCTGGTCGGCAAGTGTTTTAGCCTCAATAGCCTGATTTATAACAGGCTCGGTAAAACTGATTTTCTCATAAAGCAATTGATTATTGATATCGCAAAGAGTATCCCCCGTTCTGGTAAACTTCAAGCCGGGAATAGCAACTATGTCGCCGGCAAAAGCTTCCTGAATTTCATCCCTTCTATTAGCATAAATTTTCATAATCTTCAGAATTTTTTCTTTCTTTTCAGCACTTGTGTTAATCAAAGTTTGACCAACTTTTACTGAGCCGGAATAAATTCTGACGAAAGTCAATTTGCCGATATAAGGATCAGTTACGAGCTTAAAGGCAAGTCCCGAGAAAGGTTCACTATCGTCGGGTAAGCGAGTAATAAGCTTTTCATTATCTTTAATGTCATAACCGGGGAAATATTTTACTTCGAGTGGGGAAGGCAGATAATCAATCACAGCATTCATCAGTGGTTGAACACCTACATTTTTAAGGGAGGAGCCACATAATACGGGCACAAATTTACGTTCTACAGTTCCAAGCCGTAAGGCTGATTTAATTTCGGATTCGGATATTTCTTCGCCAGCGAGGAACTTTTCAAAAATACTATCGTCAATATCAGCAAGGCTTTCAAGCAAATATTCACGATATTCCTCAGCTTTTTTGATAAAAGCTGCAGGAATTTCTGTTTCAGTGTATTCCAAGCCGAGTGTTTCGATATCAAAACGTAAGGATTTCATTTTAATTAAATCCACCACGCCTTCGAATCTGTCTTCAGCGCCCATAGGAAACTGCACAGCAACGGGTTTAGCATTCAATCTTGTCCTCATCATGGACAATACTCTATCGAAATCAGCACCTGTTCTATCCATTTTATTGACGAAAGCAATACGAGGGACATGATACTGATCTGCCTGATGCCAAACTGTTTCCGACTGTGGTTCAACGCCACCCACTCCGCAAAACAATGCGATAGCCCCATCAAGTACACGAAGTGAGCGCTGCACTTCCGCTGTAAAATCCACGTGCCCGGGTGTATCAATCAGATTAATCTGATATTCATTCCACTTGCATGTAGTTGCAGCCGACATAATCGTAATACCTCTTTCTTTTTCCTGCTCCATAAAGTCCATGAAAGCAGTACCATCGTCAACCGCTCCCATTTTATGCAAGTAACCTGCATAGAACAAAATGCGTTCTGTTGTGGTGGTTTTACCGGCATCAATATGCGCCATGATACCAATATT
>JBAYPL010000099.1:0-9433 GCA_041677745.1 Kapaibacterium sp. (SeqCode) | reverse complement strand
TAACCCATCGTGAACAATGCAAACCAATTGCTGCAATCTTTCGCTTGCCATCTATCCAAACCCCCGTTAATCCCGGCACTCTGTCGCCTTTCAATCCCCAGTGAGAAATAATTTCAATTAAGCATTCCTCAATTTCACGAAGAAACCAGTGAAGGTCTTCCTTCATAGAACTGAGATTAAAAATCGGATATCCAACCAATTGCTTTGGATTATGTAGCGTCACGTCTCCACCTCGGTCAATCTCAACAATTGATACTCCGAGTTGATTAAGGAAGTTTTCCGACATTAGTATGTTCTCCTTCCCCCCTGCTCTGCCGATTGTGATCACAGACGGATGCTCACAAAGTACAAGCACGTTACGATTTCTGTTCTTTTGTATATCTGAGCTGATTTCTTTCTGACGTGACCAGCCTTCGTTATATTCTATAAGACCCCAGTCTTGAATTTCCAACATTTTATATCAAAGTACAATAGTTATAAAGTTTCAAAAGTAAGCAATATTTCTCAAATAACTATATTATTGAAAATAACTATGTGTTTATGAACGTATTAGATATTTGAATTTGACACAAACACAGAAATGTTAAAATGAAAGTAAAATATTTAGCTCATTCGGCTGTTCAACTCACGAATAAAACATATAATATAATAATTGATCCCTTCATAACTGAAAATCCTAACTCACCAATGGCAATTAACGATATTGATGTTGACTATATAATTTTGACACATGCACATGGTGATCATTTGGGTGACGCAATCGAAATTGCATTGAGATGTAATTCCACAATAATTTGTGTTAACGAATTAGGAATCTATTTGAGTAATAAAGGATTGAAAGTTCATAAGATGCATATTGGCGGAGGATATAATTTCCCGTTCGGAAGAGTGAAATTCACTATAGCCCATCATGGTTCATCGAACTCCGAAGGAATGTATATGGGTGAACCTGCCGGTGTTATTCTGACTATTGATGACAAGAAAATTTATCACTGTGGTGATACAGGACTTTTCCTTGATATGAAGCTAATTGGAGAAATTGATATTATTGACCTCATGTTTGTGCCAATAGGTGATAACTATACAATGGGCATAGATGACGCTGTAAGAGCCGTGGGATTTGTTAATCCGAAATTGTCTGTGCCAATACATTATAATACATTCCCAATAATCGCTGCAGACCCCTATGAATTTACTGCAAAAGTTAAGTCAATCAGGAAAAATGCCATTGTTATGGAATACGGACAAGAAATAGAACTATAAATTTGATAATTTAACAAGGTAACTATATATGTATAATAAAGATGTTTTCATATGCGATGCAGTTAGAACTCCTGTAGGCAAGTATGCAGGAGCTTTGTCTTCGGTGAGGCCCGATGATATGGCTGCACTTGTAATTAAAACCATTGTAGAAAGAAATCCCAAACTCGACACATCAAATATCGCAGATGTTATTATGGGTTGTGCTAACCAAGCTGGTGAAGACAATAGAGATGTTGCACGTATGTCGCTTTTGATAGCAGGATTGCCTTACAATGTACCCGGTGAAACAATTAACAGACTGTGTGCTTCCGGTATGTCTGCTGTTATAAATGCAAGTCGTGCTATAATATCAGGTGACGGTAATCTTTTCATAGCAGGTGGTGTTGAAAGTATGAGCAGAGCCCCTTTTGTAATGGCGAAAAGTGAAACTCCATTCGGAAGGGTACCCGAAGTTTTTGATACTACAATAGGATGGAGATTTCCTAATCAAAAACTAAAATCAATTTATGGAACAGACTCTATGGGTGAAACTGCAGAAAATGTTGCTGAGAAATATAATATTGACAGAGAATCTCAAGATTTGTTTGCTTACAATTCGCAAATGAAAGCAGCAGAATCGAGGAGAGCCGGAAGATTTGACATGGAAATCATATCGGTTGAAGTTCCCGGGAAAAAAGGTACATCAATTATTGTTGACAAAGATGAGTTCATTAGAGAAAATACCACAATAGAAGCACTCTCAAATCTTAAACCGGCTTTTAAGAAGGGAGGAAGCGTTACAGCAGGCAATTCATCAGGTGTCAATGACGGAGCCGCTGCACTCTTAATCGCCGACGAACTTGCTGTTAAGCAAAACTCTTTGAAGTTGCTTGCAAGGATAGTGTCATCTGCAGTTGTTGGTGTTGAGCCACGTATAATGGGTATCGGACCTGTCGAAGCATCCAACAAAGCATTGAAAAAAGCCGGTCTGACTTTCGATGATATTGACATAATTGAATTGAATGAAGCATTTGCTGCCCAGAGTTTAGCGTGTATAAGAGCCTGGAATTTAGATGACGACGACTCCAGAATTAACCCTAACGGCGGAGCAATTGCTTTAGGTCATCCTCTTGGTATGTCTGGCTCAAGAATAATTGCATCTGCTGCCTATGAGTTGAATCTGAGGAAATTACGTTATGCTCTTTGTACGATGTGTATCGGAGTTGGACAAGGATATGCGGTTGTAATTGAAAATATTAACTTGTAAATTATTTCAAAATAAAAATTCGATTTATGGGGGTGAGTTTTTAAATTCATCCCTACAATTTGTTATGGCAGATTTGAATCCGTAACGCAAATATTATTCTATTTAATTCTTATTTTCTTGTCCGGACCTATTGTTACAAGAAGTGGTACATTTATGTTTCAGTATCTTGGAAATCACCTTCTAATCCATGCTTTTGATTTCTCACAGACGAGGGCTTAGTTGCTGTTCCAATTCTGAGAATACCGAAAATCTGCACCTTATTGAGATAAGTTCCATCTTCAATTTGAAGTCCATCTCTTTTTGTTCAATAACACTTCACATCGGACTAAAGCTTTGTGTTGTTAGTAAATTGACTATACGTTTGGTGGCTAAGCTTCTTTGATTGCAGAAAATAGATGTGATTCGATTTCAACAATTAATATCATAACTTCGAGTTAAGGAACTTATACTATCACATATACTACAGCTCTTTAATTTCAACGAGTTATGTCCTAAGACTTAAAATCAAGCATATTGCACTTTTTACTAAATTGTTAGCGGCAAATCATGTGTGAATTTTTCACTTCATGTAATAATTTCAATATTATTGACATACATCAGGTTTTACAATATCCCCTTCTTCAACATCTCTAAAGTATTTCTTTTGAAGCCACAAGGCTACATTAACAAGAGCAATCAAAACCGGAACTTCAACTAAAGGACCAATGACAGCTGCAAATGCTTCGCCGGAATTAATTCCAAATACTGCTACTGTTACAGCTATAGCAAGTTCGAAGTTATTACTTGAAGCTGTGAATGAAAGAGTCACGGTTTTGGAATAATCAGCTCCTACTTTTTTGCCCATTATGAATGATACAAAAAACATTACAACAAAATAAATAATCAATGGTATAGCTATTCTTATGGCATCCATTGGAATTTTGACTATGTGTTCGCCCTTAAGTGAGAACATAACAATAATTGTAAACAACAAGGCAATTAGTGTAATCGGACTGACTTTAGGAATAAATTTTTCGTGATACCATTCTTTGCTTTTAAACTTGATGAATAAATATCTCGTTAATATACCTGCTATGAAAGGAATACCAAGATAAATAAAAACACTTTCAGCAATTTGTACGATTGTTATATTTATATTAAAAGTTTGTAAACCGAACAAGGAAGGTAGTATAGTCAAAAAAACATAGGCATAAATGGAAAAGAACAGAATCTGGAATATAGAATTGAATGCAACAAGTCCAGCTGCGTATTCTGTATCACCCTTTGCAAGTTCATTCCAGACAATTACCATAGCAATACATCTTGCAAGACCAATAATTATCAAACCGGCCATATAATGCGGATAGTCTTGAAGTAGTAAAATAGCAAGAAAGAACATAAGAAGCGGACCAATTAACCAATTTTGGACTAATGACAATCCAAGAACCTTTAGATTTTTGAATACATCTCCAAGTTCTTCATATTTGACTTTTGCAAGAGGCGGATACATCATTAATATCAAACCGATTGCAATTGGTATGTTTGTAGTTCCCGACTGAAATTGATTCCAAAAATCTACGAGACCCGGAAACAAATATCCTGATGATACCCCGATTAACATTGCAAGGATAATCCATAAAGTCAGATATCTGTCCAGAAAGCTAAGTTTTTGTGTAATATTTTCCATCTTGATTGATTTTAACAATAAATTTATTTTATAGACTTATTTGCTTCAACCGTAATACTCAGAATTTCCACTCCTGATTCATTTAATTTTGTCAGCTCTTCATGATTGATAAATCCTAAATATATTTCATCAGGGATATGAATTATTTTTTCTTTATGAATTTTTGTATCGTTAAATCCATTATTAGAAATAATTTGCAAATATTCTTCCTTTTGTAAAGCTCCGGCAACACAACCAGTGTACATAGCTGCCGCATTCTTCAGATTATCTGGCAATTCACCATTTATCACAATATCTGAAACACAGAAATGACCACCGGGTTTTAATACTCTGTACATTTCAGAAAATGCTTTTTGCTTATCAGGAACAAGATTAAGAACGCAGTTGCTGATTATTACGTCAATCGAACAATCATCAATAGGCATATTTTCAATATCGCCTTTACGGAACTCAATATTGTTATAACCGAGCTTATCACAGTTTAATCTAGCTTTGTCAATCATTTGGTCTGTAAAATCAATACCAATAACTTTTCCATTATCTCCTACTGTCCTTCTGGCAATAAATACATCATTACCGGCACCGGAACCTAAGTCAAGCACAGTGTCGCCTTCCTTTATGCCGGCAAATTCAGTAGGAATGCCACAACCTAAACCTAAATCTGCTTCTGAATAGTATCCTTCGAGTTTAGAATAATTGTCACTCATAATAGTATAATCAAAAGTGGTACCGGAATCTGTTCCACAGCATGAGCTTCCACAATTTTGATTTGATAATGCTATTTCAGCATATTTTTTCTGCACTTCATCTTTAATTTTAAGATTTGTTATCATGTTTATTCCGATTTGAATTTGACATTAACATAAAATTGCTTGATTTTCTCTTTAATTTCATCTCTGATTTTTCTAAATTCATTTAAGACATGTTCTTCTGAACCCTCTGCATCGGCAGGGTCTTCGAATCCTATATGGATTTTATTTACAACATTACCAGTGAAAACAGGACAAGTTTCTTTTGCATTATCGCAGACAGTAATCACGTAATCCCATTCATATTCAAGAAAAGAGTCAAGATTTTTTGATATATATTTGCTAATATTTATTCCTAACTCACTCATTACTTTGACAGCATTGGGGTGAACAAAACCTGAAGGCTTCGTACCGGCTGAATAAACTTCAAGTTTATCGTCAAATGATTTTAAAAATCCTTCAGCCATTTGACTTCTGCATGAATTACCAGTGCATAAAATTAAGATTTTCATAAAATATTTTTATAGTTGTACAATTGTCGAATTGAGAAGTAAAAAAAATTAAGTTTTACATAATTTTTCTTTATCTAAGTTTCTTACTTTAATTAAATCCGTTGAAATAATTTCATCACTATTAAGCCAACCGGGAATCATAGCAAGGAGTTGATGCATTACAGCATTATCAGAAGATTTCTTTAACTTTGCATAAACCCATTTACCTTCTTTTCTTACTGTGATAAATCCTGTATCAGCAAGCATAGATAAATGTGAAGAAACTGTAGATACTGTAATATCCAACACGCTTGTGATTTCACATACGCATAGTTCATTTTGTTCCAACATTTTCAGCATCCTGACACGATTTTTGTCTGTTAATACTTTAAATGTTTTAATAAAATCATCCATATTCTTCCTATTATCATTTTGACAATCATCAAAAATAAGAAAATAAATTATAATGACAAAAAATTATTTGCTCGTACAATGTAACTTCCTAAAACCATTATTCGATTTGATATGGGTTCGAGTCAAATTATGTTTGTTCGAAAATTAGCATACCAGGATTTAATGTGACATTAGGTAATTGTTCATTCTAAGATTTTATAAGTCCTAAATCAAGAAAATGACTTGATTGCACTTTTGAGAAGAAACTTGTGAATGATTCAAACGAATTGACATTCTGAGAAGTTTTATCTTTGCTTTATTTTACTACTGAATTTACTCTTGACTTTTTCAAGTTTAGGGTTTATGACAAAACGGCAATAACTTTGATTTTTGTTATTAAAATAATAATCATTATGGTATTCTTCGGCAGGATAAAATGTTACAAGTTTGCTTACTTCAGTGACAATGGGGTCGCTGTAAACATTCTCCTCATTTAACAACTTTATATAATTAGTTGCAGCACTTTTCTGTTCATCATTGGTATAAAATACAGCAGAACGATATTGAGTACCGACATCGGCTCCCTGCCTGTTGAGTGTTGTCGGGTCATGTGCAGTAAAAAATATACCAAATATTTCTTCAATGGAAATAATATCTTTATTAAAAGTAATCTTGACAACTTCAGCATGACCGGTATTGCCTGAACATACTTCATTATAAGTTGGATTTTGTGTCGTTCCTCCGGTGTAACCTGATTCAGCACTCACAACTCCTTCTATACTCAAAAAGACGGCTTCAATACACCAGAAACATCCACCACCCAGAACAATAGACTCTGTATTTGTATTCACTTGCATATTACTTCCTTTAGAATTAGATGTTTCTCCTGCACAAGCACCGGATACCATGACGACTATTAAAAAGATTATGTAAAGTTTCATAATTTTAAAGACGTCGTATTTGATTCATCATTATTAGTTTTAAAAAAAAATTAGTTCAAATTGAAAAAAAATTCTTACGTTTGCTTTATTTTAAAATTGGAAAATAGATATTTTGGAATCATTGAGTGAATTTTGGAACTTAGCCGCCTTGCGGTTCAAGTCACACCCATGGCATGGTGTAGATATCGGTGCAGAAGCCCCCGAGATTGTCACAGCATTCATAGAAGTACTCCCATCAGATACTTTAAAGTATGAAATTGACAAGAATACAGGCTTTATGAAGCTTGACAGGCCCCAAAAATTTTCAAGTATAATTCCGGCACCTTATGGGTTCATTCCACAAAGCTATTGCGGGAAAAGCGTTGCTCAACTCTGTAATGAGAGGAATAATCGTACTGACATTCTTGGCGACGGAGACCCACTTGACGTTTGTGTTTTGACTGAAAGAAATATAGTTCATAACAACTTACTTGTTCAATGCAGACCTATTGGCGGTTTTAGAATGATTGACGGTGATGAAGCTGATGATAAAATTATTGCTGTACTCATTCAAGATGAAGTTTACTCAACATGGCGAGATATTTCAGATGTACCTCCGGCTTTGATAACTCGATTGAAGCATTATTTCCTCACATATAAGGATATGCCGGGACAAATAACCCAGAAGTGTATTATTACTCATACTTATGGTGTTGATGAAACACACGACGTAATAAATCGCAGTCGAAAAGATTATAAAAGAAAATTCGGTAAGTTAGAAAACAGACTCGCTATTGCAGCGATGGAAGCTATTACTTTAGGACAAGAAATCAGCAAGCATATAAGTAAGCAAAATAAATGATTTTAGCACTTACGACGTTACTATATTTTATAAAAATTTTATCTTTCATTTTATAATTACAGAGAATTACAATGGTTAACAAAACTGATGCTATTTTATTCAGTGGTGCTGCACCCGGAGCAGAATCACAGTTTGGAATTACAGCGGAAAAATACGGAATTGAAGAAGTTAATTTCTCATTTGAAGGTCATGAACATATCCGCACAAGAGGTATAAGAATTTTAAATCATGAAGAGCTGAAACAAGGAGATATCAGCCTGACTTATGCTTCAAAAATCATGAGTAGAGAATATCCCAAGACTCCAACTTTCAGAAAAATCCTCCAGACTATCTGGTATCAGATTAATAATGGTCAAGAAATTTATGTTATTGGTAAAATCCTTGAAGACAAGACTGTCAAGGGTGGAACCGGTTGGGGAGCTGAATTTGCAAAAATCTGCAATAAACCCCTTTTAGTTTTTGATCAAGATGAAAACAGATGGTTCAAATGGAATAAAGAAGACTGGATCAGTATTAATGAACCAGTTATTTCTGTACCTCATTTCACCGGAACCGGTACAAGGATTATAAAAGATAATTCTAAGAAAGCTATTGAAGATTTGTTTAAACGCTCATTTGCTTAGTATTTAGCTTCTATTTGTCATCTCGGAAAAATATACGTCGTATATTTTATAGTTTCTTGAAGAAAGTTTCTAAGCTTTAATATATAAACTTAAGAAAAAGGCTGTTAATTGTTGACAGCCTTTTTTCGTCAGAAGGACAAATTTTGGGAAAGCCACTTTTTAGCTTCATCAAATGAAATGCCTTTTCTTTGTGCATAGTTTTCTACTTGATCTCTTGTAAGTTTTCCAACAGCAAAATATTTACTTTCCTTATGAGAAAAATACAAGCCACTAACAGAAGCTCCCGGGTGCATCATACAGCTGTCTGTAAGTTTGATACCTGTAATATTTTCAGCATCCAGTAAACTCATTATCTTACGGTTCTCAGTGTGATCCGGAAGTGACGGATAGCCGGATGCTGGTCTTATACCAATATACTTTTCGGTAAGTAAATCATCAACGGCTAATTTTTCATTTACAGCAAAGCCCCAATAATCTTTGCGGACTTTCTCGTGCAACAGTTCTGCGAAAGCTTCTGCCAGCCTGTCAGATATTATCTTAATCATAATAGATTTATAATCATCATGTTCTCTTTCATATTCGGCAACAAGCTCATCAGTACCAATGCCGGCGGTACATGTAAAAATTCCCAAATAGTCAATTTTGCCGGATTCCTTAGGTGCTATAAAGTCGGCAAGCGACAGATCAGCTGCATTGTTTCTGCTGACCTGTTGCCTTAGTAGATTGAATGTAGCTAACAGGTTTGTTCTGTTTTCATCGGAATAAATCTCAATATCGTCATAGTTTACCGTATTAGCTGGAAATAATCCGATTACAGCATTAGCTTTAAGAAGTTTATTCTCGATAATTTCATCTAACATTATGTTAGCATCATCAAATAATTTTCTTGCTTCCTCACCTTTTTCAGGATTATCAAATATCTGAGGATACCTACCTTTAATTTCCCAAGTGACAAAAAACTGTGTCCAATTTATGTATTCTCTGATTTCACTAAGTGGATAATCAGTGATTGGGATTCTTCCTATTTGTTTGGGTTTTGGAATTACATAATTCTGCCAATCAATTTTCATTCTGTTTTCAACAGCTGTTTTGTAAGGAAGAAGTGTCTTGTCTTCCAATGATTTATAGTGATTATTTCGAACTTTATCATACTCAATTCGGACATTATTAATATACTCTGCCTTAGCCTTCTCACTTAGAAGATTAGAAACAACCGGTAC
>JBAYPL010000098.1:0-9472 GCA_041677745.1 Kapaibacterium sp. (SeqCode) | reverse complement strand
CATCAATCAATGGTAGGTTGCTGAACATGGCACGGTCTAAAAGCATTTCCAACTGTTCATTACTGATGAGCTTAAAACTAATGTACTGGATAAGTTCTTTGTAGGCTTCATAAGTAAACAGTTCTTTTTCTTCTTCGAGTAATATACGGAATCCTCGTGTCTTGGAAAAGAAGGGGTTTGATTCCGAAAGCATTACTTTCTCTGTTCTGTCAGCAAGCCAGCTGAAAGCAGTAGAAATTTCACTTGCAGTGTAGCCGAGACTTTCGAGGTCTTTAATATTCGTATCAGAAATGTCTTGGCTTGATTCCAAGTCACTTATCACGCGTATAATAATCTCCATAATCCTTTCAGCCATCATTGTTATGCCTTTATTTCTTTCAAATATTTATCCTCCAATTCTGACATCCTTTTCCTTAGTTCATCAGTATTATCTAAATGACCGGCTAAGTGCAAGGTACCATGGACAGCCAAACGCATTAGTTCATCACGAAAAGAAACTTTGTATTCTTCTGCTTGCAACTTAGCGGTATCAGCACTTATATAAATCTCTCCTGTCAGAGGCTCGTCGTCAATCTCAAATGTTATGACATCAGTAGGATAATCATGCTGAAGATATCTTATATTCAAATCATGGATATAATCATCATTACAAATTACTATACTGATATCGCAGTCTTTTTTTAGTTCCTTCTCTGCTGTTAACAATACTGCTAACTGTATCATTTTTTTCGGAATGTACTTATGACCGCTTTCGTTATATATGTTCACACTTATCACGAGTAATTAGACGATAACAGGTTAATTATAGTATAATTCAATCAAATAGGGATTCAGTTATAGACAGTTGCATCGCTGCAAGCAGAACTGCAGGATGGAGCTCTGAAAAATCTCTGTGAAGTAGCTCACGACTGATATCTGAATACAATGAACATGTACAAGCGCTTCCAATGATTAAACAGGATAGACGAGTTTCATCGTATTTAATAAGAATAATTTCATCAGGCTCAAAATACATAAGGCTGTTAATCCCGTGAAGTTCATAGTATCCGTGCCTTGTCTGTACAGACACTAAAGAGCCATTGGAGTTGCCCAAATCTACATCGTTATAAGCTGTAAATACGAGTGGTTTGGAATTATCATCACTCTTGAGCGTCCATGTCCATCCACCCTCGAATTCCTGATGGCGGGATTTGAGTGTTTGGTCAATTTTTTCTATTTCTTCTTTACTAAAGATAAAACTCATTACATTTTTAATTATTTAAACTAAGTTTGAAAAAGTTAGTACAACTAAAATAACTCATAAACTAAAGAAATCAAAATTTTTATTGGAATTTTCAGAGTATTCGATGATTCATAAACTATTATATTGTTTCTCAGGGTTTATTTTGATTGTCCTAAAGTAATATTTTAGACTTATGAATATCATCCATGCATTAAATAATAAAATCAAAGTAGCCCAGAACCAATAAGGAAGGAACAGATTGTCGGCTATAACTTGAGTATCGCTCATATTTGGCGAACCGCCGACTACTGCACCTGTCGAATACAAATAGGAAATGCTTTGATAAACGCTAATAAATGCCTGCACGGCTATGAACTGTAAAGTCAAAGTTTTGACTTTTATATTGGCTTTCATGGAAACCAATGTCGCTGCTGCCGATAAAATAAGTACTATAAGAAATCCCCAGCTGATGATAGGTCTTACCCAAATGAGAAACGATAATATAAGCATAAAGCTGAAAGCATATAGTGTCAACTCGGTAAAGCGTTTATTAGTCGTTGCGGTAATAAACAAAGCGCCGGCTAATGTCGGACCAATCGGACCGGCGGCGGCTACAATTGATTTGCCGATACCTCCAAGGAACAGCGAGGTATAAGAGAACATCGCATAACCGGAACCGTCCGGAAATATCACCAACTCCTTGAAACTGCCTCCTAATGCTATAGCAGCCAAGCCGTGTGCCAGCTCGTGAAACCATGTACCGAGCAGGGTAAACGGATAAAGCACCAAGCCTCCTCCCGGGATATTCCAAAGTATGATGGTAAGCAAACCGAAGGTCAAAATTCCATACGTCTGCATTCTACTGCTTGTAAGAACATTCATTGGCAAATTCTACAAATATGAAAATTGAATGTAAGTTTTAAAAACAAATTTATTGTTATCCGTATGGTGAAAAAATATTTTAATAATTCCTACAAGGATGAGACTTTTAATGACCAACATAAATTATAAAGTTAATCTTTCATGCATCGTATTGTTGGACTTTTTTGAATCTTCAGATTGAATAGTAAATTATAATCCTGTCTTCAGAATTCACTATGTATATTTTTAAAACTAAAATAATTGTTTTATATAATAAAAATCAAGAAAAATAATACTAAATATTTATTTAAAATTTAATTATTCGTATGAATTGCCTATTTTTGTATGAGAAATTTCGTATATTTATACATTTTTATTTAAACTTGCAAAGAGATACCCTTGATAAAGCTGTTTTCAAATGACGTAGCAATAGATTTAGGAACCGCAAATACCCTAATCTGGATGAAAGGTAAGGGGATTGTATTAAATGAACCAACAATCGTAGCTTATGACCGCTCGACTAAGCATATAATCGCCATAGGGCATGATGCTCAATCTATGGTTGGCAAGACTCACAAAGATATTAAGATTATCCGACCTTTACGTGATGGAGCCATAGCCGATTTTGAAATAACCGAAGGCATGCTTCGGGCATTTATACGTAAAGTTTCGATGTCTTGGCAGCCTGCAAGAAGGGTCGTAGTATGTGTACCATCAGGTATTACCGAAGTAGAGAAGAGAGCCGTCAGAGACAGTTGCGAACATGCCGGTGCCAAGGAAGTGCATTTGATAGCAGAACCAATGGCAGGAGCTATCGGCATCGGGCTTAATGTCCATGAGCCGGTAGGAAACATGATAGTTGATATCGGCGGAGGTACAACAGAGATTGCGGTTATAGCTCTGTCCGGTATAGTTGCCGACGAGTCAATCAAGATTGCCGGCGATGAGATGACTAATTCCATTGTCCAATACTTCAGACGCACCCATAATATTTTAATCGGCGACAGAACAGGTGAGATGATTAAATGTAGTGTGGGCTCTGCTGTTACCCTTGAAGAAGAAATTGAAATTGAAGTGAAAGGACGTGACCTTGTGTCAGGTATTCCGAAATCAATAATAGTAAGTTCCAACGATATAAGAGATGCTTTATCAGAATCCGTCAACGAAATCGTTGATGCAGTTTTAAGTTTATTGGAAAGGACACCACCTGAGTTGTCGGCTGATATTTTCGACAGAGGTATCATGCTGTCGGGTGGGGGCGCTTTGTTAAAGGGCTTGGACGAAAGACTTCGTCGAGAAACCAGCCTGCCTGTTCACGTGGCAGATGACCCTTTAACTGCTGTAGTCAGAGGAACAGGAAAGGTGCTGGAGAATTTAGATGATTATTCTTCTGTGCTCATCAAAAGCACACGATATTAATCCAATCATGCCAACGCCGGGACTGATTGAACCATTATGCAGAGCTTAATTACATTTGTAACCAAATTTAAAGAGTATATTGCTTTTACTGCTTTGATTATTATCTGTTTCTCATTAATATCTATTGGCGATGTTTCTAAAATTGGCGGATTCAGGACTGTCATAATAGGTTCTATGGCGTGGATGCAGGGTGCTTTCTCATGGATTCCCAATCCGGGTGCTTTGCAGAATGAAAACAGAGCATTGAGAGAGCTGAATCTTCAGCTCTCAACAGAAGTAATTAAGATGAGATCTGCTGTAATTGAAAATGCTCGTCTTAGACAACTGATAGATTTTAAAGAAACATACCCGGACACGCTTATAAGTGCCGAAATTGTAGGAAAATCAAGTATAGAGCTTAGGAATTATGTTGTCATCAACAAGGGAGAATCTGTGGGAATCAGCCGAGGTATGTCGGTAAGAACTGATGCCGGATTGGTCGGTACCGTGATTGGGTCATCAGATGATTTTGCACTTGTAGAGATGATTAATAACCGTAATGTCAAAATTTCAGCTAAAATATTGCGCACAAACATAAGCGGAATTCTTACTTGGTCGGGAGGAGAGTATTTCAACCTTAATAATATCCCTACTTCATTTGACGTGATAAAGGGTGATATCGTACTTACTTCCGAATATACGAATAAATATCCTGCCGAAATTCCCTTCGGTGTTGTCCATGAAGTAATTGACGAGAAAAATTCCCTGTTCTTTAGCGTTAAAGTGAAACCTTATGTTAATGTGTTTACTGTTGACCAGGTTTTCGTGGTTAAAAAGGTGCCTGATGACGAGCGAAACAGACTGTTGATAGAATTGGAAGAAAGGTTGAAAATTAAGAAGAATATTCAGTAATATGTATCTTTCTAACGAAAAAAGGAAAGCAAAAGATAAGCAACTGCGATATGTTTATTACTCTATCGCAGCACTTTTGATTGTAATATTTCAAATTACCTTCGTAAGCCTGATAGAAGTAGGTGGTCTTACTCCAAATTTAATGATAATTCTTGTTGTTTGGATTACTTTGTCAGAAGGGCAATTCGCTGGCTTGTTCGCAGGATTTATAGCAGGATTGATATTCGATGTTGCTACCTTTGATTTGATTGGTACCAATGCTCTTGCCCAAACTGTCAACGGATTCGTATCGGGATTTTTTCATAAACCCGGTAAGGAGGACTTGACACTTAAGCGTTTCAGTTTCATCATCACTGTTTTCATTGGTTCTGTTTTTCATAACTCGGTATATTTTTTCCTTTATTTGAAACTCAGTGAACTCGATTTCTTCAGTTTTTTCTTTAAGTATGGCATTGCGACAAGTCTTTACACTACTGTTTTTGCCGTGCTTGCAATTTTGTTCAAATTGCCTAAAAAAGAAGTCAATATTTGATCTGTCTCTTGTTTCGCCTCCATGTGTGTCGTTTTCTCGGCAAATCTTATGATTCTTATAGATTTTCATGCTAAAGCTGAAGCGTGTTCCAATGAATTAAAAAGTTGATACCTTTCATAAAATTTTGTTTATATGCTCAAATCTATACATTTATAATTGAAAATCTGATTTTTATTTTTTGTTTATTTACAATAAAATATTACTCTTTTCTTGTATAAAAAAGAAAAAAGTGTTATTTTGTGTCAGGTTTATTACACACATTTGAAAAATATTGGAAATTAGTATAGAAAGGTTGTTACAATTTAAGGATCAGACATGATAACGGCTCTGATTGCAGGTGCAACTATCGGGTTTATTTTGGCGATGCCACCGGGACCGATAGCAATGGCGAACATCAAGCTTGGTTTGGAAAAAACCAGACGAGATTGTGCATTCTTCTCTCTCGGTACTGCTGCAATGGACATGATTTATTGTGTTTTCGCAATATTTGCAGCTTCAGCTATACATGAATCTGTAAATGTTTATTTTGATTCTTATCCTTTCGTTTCTTTGTTTTTCCAGTTTATAGTTGTTACCGGTTTGATATATTTCGGATTCAGGCAATTCAGAGATAGAAATATGAAACAGGATGATAATAATTCCGACAAACCTGAAAGCAGCACAAATTACCTTTCACGCCTTAAACAAAAAGGTCCGCTTTTCCTTGGAATAGCTTTGGCTCTGACAAATTTGGCAAATCCAACTTTTGTACCGTCCCTTACGGTAATGTCGGCATGGGTGCATAAAGTTGGTCTTTTCCCCAATATGTTTCACGAAAACATGATATTTTCATTAGGCTTCGGAGTCGGCAATTTCTTGTGGTTGTATATTCTTTCATGGATTGTTATCAGACACAGACACAAACTATCGGAAAATTCAATCTCGAGAATTAAACAGTTTGCCGGAGTAACATTCATAGGTTTCGGCGGATTCCTTGGTTACAGAGCATTAGTATTTACAAATTGGGCACAAATTTTCAAATATGCTTTCGCATTTTAACCCGATTATTGACCTATTCAATTAATTGCTTATTCAGCCTCTTGACACTTCTACTTCAAATCATATTGTTTTATGAAATCTTTATAAATATTATTTTGAGTATTCCTCTAATTTACCTTTATTTGCATTTAAACTTTTAAGAAAACTTAATAATTTAGAGATTACTAATGTTAAATATTGCATTGTTCGGACCTCCGGGTGCAGGTAAAGGTACACAATCAGAATTTCTGGTTAAAAAATATAACCTATTTTATATATCAACCGGTGATTTATTAAGAAAAGAAATCACGGAAGACAGTGATATCGGTCGAGAAGTTAAAGAGATAATCTCATCAGGCGGTCTTGTATCCGATGAAATCATAGTACAGATAATCGAAAAATCAATAACAGATAACCCGGGTTACAACGGATTCCTTTTCGACGGCTTCCCGAGAACTTATATTCAAGCGTATATACTTGAAGGTTTGATGCTTAAATTGAACACACAACTAAACAGCTTAATCAGCATCTCAGTACCGGAAGAAGAATCGGTGAAAAGACTTCTGAATAGAGGAAAAACTTCAGGTAGGAGTGATGATAATGAAGTTGTTATCAGAACTCGCTTACGTGAGTATTATGAAAAGACCATACCGGTACTCCAATTCTACAAAGAAAAAGGTATTTATTTCGAAGTTGACGGTAGAAAGAATATTGATGAAGTAAAGTCGGACATTACCCGAATCGTGAAACATGAACTTAGCAAAAGTCTTTTTAATATTGTTTTGTTCGGTTACCCGGGCAGCGGTAGAGCAACTCAAGGAAGAGCTCTCGCTAAGGAGTTCAATCTCGAGTTCATTTCTACCGGCGAATTACTTGCTAAAGAAGTTGAGGAAAATACTATTATAGGTAAGAAGATTCTCGGTTTGTATGAAAGAGGTCAACTCGCAAGAAATGAAGTCGGGCAAATGTTCCCCGATGATATTGTTGTTCCCTTAATAGAACGTAAACTCATGAATGTCGGTGATGTGAAAGGATTTATTTTTAAAGGATTTCCACGTACTCTTGTACAGTCATATATACTTGATGGTCTTATTCGAAAGCATACTACTTCTTATATTAAGGTAATTGAATTGGAAGTGCCTGTCCTTGAACTTATTCGAAGACTCGAGAAACGAAATGATACAGACTCGAGTATGCCTTATGACGCAAACATCTCCTCAATCATACAAAGATTGCAAGAGCATGAGAGCAGAACTGTATCTGTTATCGAAAAATACAGTCAGCTGCACGGTTGTACTAAAATTAATGGTGTAGGAGCAATAGATGATGTTTATGAGAGAATCGCTGAAGAAATTGAATTCGGTTTGCAAAAGTTGAAGTAACTCTTTTATAAGAGTTTCTATATTAGTTAAGAGTCCTTCGGATGTATTCTCGGAGGATTTTTTTTTAAAATTTTTGATGAAATTTAAAATCATATTACCTATTAAATATGCGATAATGTTGATTTGCAAATTAAAAGCAAAATGATTAGAATTTCATATTGTTCTTATTTGCTGACGTTTTAACTAATATGAAGTCCTCTTAAATGTAGTCATTTACTTGAAATCTATACTATAATGGACTTGTTGATGCTTTATGTATTACTGACATAGCATCAAAAAAAGGTAATGACAAACAATAGATACCTATACTTATTAATATGGGTAACAAAGCGATGCTGATTCTGAGGGATTTGATATTCAAAGACTGAAACATATCAAAATTCTTGATGAGATATAAATTAAAGTGTACTTCTCTGTTATAATACCTGAATTTAAGAGTGTATCAATCATGTAGCAGATGTTTTTATGATTAGATTGATGCTGAATAAACACATGATATAATGAAAAACGTATAAATATTAAATTTCTTTCGAAATGAAATAAATATTTTGCATACGCTATATATATGATATTAAATGTATTACATGATTCCCTTAAGTTCTTAAACCAAGTTTTTTGCAATTATTTATAATTTTTATTTGCACAGAATATAAAAAAGTACTATTTTTGAAAGCTCTGTTAAACACGATATATAAAAAACGTAGTTTTCCAGAAACGTTCTTTGAAAGCGACACAGAAAAAAAAGTGCTAATGCAGAAAAAAATATTTGCACAGAATAAAAAAAAGTATTACTTTTGAAAGCTCTGTCTCTGACAGTTTTTGAAAAACAAAATTTGACAGACTTTCTCGTAAACGAAAAAAAGTTCTTTAACATAAAAAAAGTTCTTGCACAGAATAAAAAAAAGTATTACTTTTGAAAGCTCTGCCAATGACAGTTTCAGAGAAACAAAATTTGACAGACTTTTTCGGTAACGAAAAAAAAGTTCTTACAAATAAAATATTTCTTGCACAGTAACAGAAAATGTGTTACTTTTGCAGTCCCGAAAATAATCGGGACAACGAAAAGAAAGTTCATTGAAAACAGGAAGTAAAATAAGTTAACAAGACAGTAGCAATATAGAGCGAACTGTCAATTCCAACAGCCTTATTTTCAACATCGAAAATAAAAGATCAAACTATACACAACGGAGAGTTTGATCCTGGCTCAGGACGAACGCTGGCGGCGTGCCTAACACATGCAAGTCAAGGGGCTCTTCGGAGTCACTGGCGAACGGGTGAGTAACGCGTGGATAATCTGCCCTTATCTCCGGAATAACATCAAGAAATTGGTGCTAAAAACGGATGAGGCACATTGTGTCAAAGGAAACGGATAAGGATGAGTCCGCGTCTGATTAGCTTGTTGGTGAGGTAAAGGCTCACCAAGGCTGCGATCAGTAGCTGGTCTGAGAGGACGATCAGCCACACTGGAACTGAGACACGGTCCAGACTCCTACGGGAGGCAGCAGTGAGGAATTTTGCACAATGGAGGAAACTCTGATGCAGCGACGCCGCGTGCGGGATGAAAGGGCTTTGCCTTGTAAACCGCTGTCGGATGGGAAAAAAAGTTCCCTCGGGGGACTGGGATTGTACCATCAAAGGAAGGACCGGCTAACTACGTGCCAGCAGCCGCGGTAATACGTAGGGTCCAAGCGTTGTCCGGAATTACTGGGTATAAAGGGTGCGCAGGCGGGCTTGTGCGTCAGAGGTTAAAGACCCGAGCTTAACTCGGGAAATGCCTTTGATACGGCAAGTCTTGAGTATGAGAGAGGATAGTAGAATTCCTGGTGTAGCGGTGAAATGCGTAGATATCAGGAGGAATACCAGTGGCGAAGGCGGCTATCTGGCTCATAACTGACGCTTAGGCACGAAAGCGTGGGGATCAAACAGGATTAGATACCCTGGTAGTCCACGCCCTAAACGATGTATGCTTGGTGTTAGGCTCCTAGAGCTTAGTGCCGGAGAAAATTCGTTAAGCATACCACCTGGGGAGTACGATCGCAAGGTTGAAACTCAAAGGAATTGACGGGGGCCCGCACAAGCGGTGGAGTATGTGGTTTAATTCGATGCAACGCGAAAAACCTTACCTGCCCTTGACATCCTCGGAACTTG
>JBAYPL010000097.1:0-9592 GCA_041677745.1 Kapaibacterium sp. (SeqCode) | reverse complement strand
TGATTTTCCTACCCCGCCTTTACCGGAAGCAACGGCAATTATGTTTTTAACACCTGCAAGACTCTGTCTGCCGATATTCGGTGATTCCGCTTCATTAATAAATATTTCATGAACATGGTCAGGTGCAAGCTCGTTTAGTTTGTTCTTTACTTCTGATTTAATAACACCGTAAACCCTGTGTATGGGCTGTGTCAGATGTATTGATACTTGTATTGTGGTATCATTTACCGAAATAGATGATATTGCATTAAGTTCACTGAGTGTTTGTTTTAGGTCGGGATCAATAATCCTTCCGAGTTCCGATTGGATGGTCTCTTTGTTAATCTTCAATTTCAAATCTCCGAATATCAATTATTAATAGTAAAAGAAATATGACGTATTGCATTAAGAACAATTATCAATTTCAGGAAATTGTTGTTGTAGGCAGTATGCAGATTCGTATTGAACTACTTCTCAGAATGATTTAATTACACAGTATTTTAATGGTAAATGTAGCCTATCAGAATCTAAATACTTCTTACTATGCGTATTCCGAATGATATTGATAAACGCCTCCATGATTCTTCTGCGATTATACTGTTGAGTGTGTAAGATAGTGATAAATTTGGACTTGCATAATACCCTGTACCTAAGTTTGCGTCATAAGCCAAATAGACAAAGGGACTAAGCGAGAAACTCCGTAAATCTCGTATTGTTCCGGTACTCAGTATTCTTCGTTCGAAAGGGACATTATCACTGACAGCTTGCTCTGTGTAAACTCCTTCACTCGTGAGTAGAAATCCTAAATTTAATCCGGCTCCTGCACTGAAGTGACTTATACCGATTCTACGTCTTACAAGAAGTTCAAGGTCTAAATATTTCAATGTAGAATTAAAACCGTAATCACTTACAAATTCGCCTTCTCTTGTAGGAAGGACAGTCCTTACGCTAAAATCTCCTTTGATTGCTGAAAAATTGATATTTGCCGACAATGCAGTCAATCCGTCATACCAATATTCCGTTACTATCCCGAAGCTCTGCTCATTTCCACTCCCATCAGTGAATGAACAACAATCTATCAAGTCTTCTTTTAAATTGAAGTTACCATTATGGACTGAACCTGAGTAGGAAGTTGAGACACCTACATATAAATTTGGAATGACATAAGGGAACCTTGCTCCGTTCTGCCAGTCAAATCCCTGTGATAGTGAATCTTCAGAGATAAATAACTGACCAATATACATGATAAAAAGTACAATAGGGTACTTACTGGTATGGTATGACTTTATCTTGTTGTTTTTTAGTAGGTTCTTACTCATTTGACTACAGGGAATGGTTTCACAAGTCTGACAGCTGGAGTTTCGAGTAAAACAGCATAAAGTCCCGATTTAAGATTAAAACTTTCGAGAGGAAAACTATACTTACCGGCAGGCATATTTTGATTCAGCATTTCATGAACAATTTGTCCGTTTAGATTGAGAATAGAAATCTTAACATTGCAAGAATAAGGAATAGACGCACTGACTGAGTGCTCCGCAAAATTTTCCGAACCACTAATTTCTAAGCTGAAGTTACCTGATGTCGAGGGTATTGCTTTGTAATTGATGCCACAAACAGAGTCTATGGTATAATCACCTGAAATATTTATAAGATTCAGAATATTGTCACACTTACCGTCGCCGAATTTCGGTTCGAGAATAGAAATTTCTGTTCTGACGGAATTACCGAGATAAGTTCTGAATCTCAATATTATCAATGTGTCTTTTGGCAGGAAATAGCTGAGACCTCCTGCTCGAATATCAAGATTTAGTTCGTCTGATTCCGGTATTTCAAAATTATCGCCGTGATTTAGCGAGCCTTCACTTGCAGTACCGAGAGAAATGAAACCGACGAATTCGAGTAAACTCCTGTTGTAAATCAAAGATGCTCTAAAATTTCTTGCCAGTCTTGCGGGCTTTATATCATCAGCGTTTAGTATGATTGGCAATTCCAACATAGTGCCCGGTTTTGCTCGTATATTCTTGGGAATACTCAGGTTTACCGAGACAGGTGGGACAGTTGCAGCTCTGAAGCTTACGACTATCGAGTCAAATGGCGGATATTGGTTTGTCAGTATTATAATGTCTGAAAAAAAATTATTAAACTCACCTTGCTCAGCTCTGAATTGAATAGTCAATGTGTCGGATGAACCCGGAGGAATTACAATTGATTGTCTTGACGGATAAAAGTTTGATTCAGGATAATGTGGATTTGTGAGTACGGAATATATTTCAAGATTGGCATTTCCTGAATTGAAAATATGCAATACTGTATCACGTTGAGAAGGACAATCCGAACCGGTTAATATAATATTCCCCATATCAACTTCATTGGTCTGAAGAACAATTTTAGGACTTATGACATTTGCCTGTATATAAAAGTACTCATATCTTTTATCAGGCTGAGTACCAACAATGTTTCTGTCAAGTATGTCACTTTCAAGTCGAAGTTTTGCCGATACAGTACCGATGTCACTAGGTGTAAAATGAATTTCAGTAAACATCTTTTCATTAGCTTGCAGATGCATTCCGTTAGCTAAAAAAGGCGTAACTATGGAGAAGTCATTTGCAGAATCGTCATTAATTCCCGTGATAGCTTGAGATTTTATGCCGAAAGGAAGATTACCATCATTATTAATCGTTAGCAGAAGTTTTACTGTTTCTCCGAGTTTAACATTACCAAGTTTTATGGTGTCATTATACCAATTATGACTTGCATCGTGTATGTTAAGTTCTTGTTCTACTCCGATTCCCCTTAGTGCAGTCCAAGCGAAATCAATAGAATCGGGAAACTCAACAGGGAAAGGTTGGTAATTTAATTTCAGAAACATAGAATCTTTCCCACGATTCAGAGGATGATATTTCAAATTCAGATATATTATACTGTCAGGGTAAATTGATAGGGGAGAAGCAGGTAAATCTGGAATGATGAATTCTCTGTCCGAAAAAGGCTGAGTTATTAAATTCCCTTTTAGCTCATCAACCGCTTGGTTGATGTCGCGGACATTTTTTACCCTCCAAATTTTTTCATTTGTGCTGTTAGGATTTACATAAACACTGTCAAAATTGATTAAGTCGTCAAAGCCTGCGACGTAGTAGGGGGTTTTTTTCACTCTCAAGAAGAACGTATCAATTTTAGATATAGGAGTTTCACTATCGGAATCACCGGGCAGAAATGATATACAGAATAATGCTTCATGCCATCCGGTACGAGAAATCAGAGTGTCACGTGCAATGAATTTAATATGCAACGTATCTGAAGTGTCATTTTCAAATATTTTAGGCAATTCCGGCTTAGAATTGTCTCGGCTGAACCGTTCCCATTGGACGGCAGTAGCATCGTTAGGACTTAGACCGAGATAGAAAGAAGGCACTCTCGGCTCCAATCTTAAAGGGAGAGAACCGGTGTTTTTAGCAAGAAATTTGATGGTTAAGGAATCATTAACAAGTACCGGACCATAGTTGATAAATTTACTGTTGTGTGGTGTCAAAGAGATTATTTCACCGGAATATTGAGCATAGGACACAAGAAGTCCCGAAAATGGGAATAAGAGTGTTATAATAAGCAGTATTACTGACTTATAATATGATTTATTTCCTGTGACATCCATTGACTATTATTTTCAATAAATTGTAACAAAATTCATTCTAATCAGTCTTAAAAATACGGAAAAAGCAGATAATATTAAAAAAATCAAATATTATGCTTAATCTATTCGTTTTTTAAAGAGATGAAAATGTGTTTTTTATTTTAAATTTAAGGATTTAAAAATGTTACAGAAGACTTTTGTTTTGCTGATATTTCTTTCACTTGTATATACTGCCGTGGCTAAGCCTAAATTGGAAATTGTAGGCGGAAACACTAAAGACTGGGGTAAAGTTACTCTTAAACAAAGCCCCTTAAAACATAAGTTGACATTAAAGAATTCCGGTAGTGAAATACTCAAAATTAATAGGTTGAAGCCCACTTGCGGATGTACTACAGCACCGCTCAACAAAAGCGAATTGAAGCCGGGTGAGAGTACAACAGTTGATGTATCCATGAGTATTACGGGGGTATCAGGTAAAATGCACAAACAAATTG
Organism: Kapaibacterium sp. (SeqCode); assembly: GCA_041677745.1. GTDB lineage: Bacteria > Bacteroidota > Ignavibacteria > Kapaibacteriales > UBA2268 > JANJTB01. The sequence continues at coordinate 5,491 of JBAYPL010000097.1, read as the reverse complement.
CAATAGAAACCAATGACCCGAAAAGTCCCTATATTAATTACATGCTGATAGCTGACGTTGTACTTCCACTTACTGTAAGCCCGACAACCTATCTGCCATTCGGAAATCTTCAAGTTGGAGTTGAAACAAAATCCAAACTGAAAATCAAGAATACTTCCGAGTCAAACATTACATTATCTGAAGTTAAGACTAATATGCCGGAAATAAAAGTTAATCTTAATGGTAACAAAATGTTGAAACCCGGACAAGAAATTGAAATGATTGCAAGTGTGAAGCCATCGAAATCAGGTAATTTATCTGCAAGAATTTCTATCAAAACCAGCAGTAACGAAATTCCCGAACTTGTGATTAACGGATTCGGTAAGGTCGAGCCTTCACCGTTTTTCAATAACTGACTAATGATGTCACAACAAAACACAAACCGAGATTTGCAGAGTTACGGTATATCTTAGAGATTTAAAACTTTATAATACCCGTAGGTCCTGCAAATCTCGGTTCAAAAAAAAGATAATCCTAATCTTTTTTCAAATTCTCGAACACAAGTTCCGAAATATCCTTTACATGAATTCCTTCTGCTTCTTTAGCCTTTACTCCATCAGAAATCATTGTCATACAGAAAGGACAGTTCACAGCAATTGTTTTAGCACCTGTGTCAAGTAATTCTTCGGTTCTCTCGATGTTGACACGTTTACCCTTGTCTTCTTCCAGAAACATTTGACCGCCACCAGCACCACAACAGAAACCTTTGTCCTTTGAGCGTGCCGGCTCTTTTAAGTTGAGACCCGGTACCGATAAAAGTGTGTTGCGAGGTTCATCGTAGATATTGTTGTATCTTCCGATATAACATGAGTCATGATAAGTGAAGTCATTGATTTCATCAGAATGCTCTGAAAGTGAAAGTTTCCCTTCTTTAATAAGCTCCATTATATATTGAGAATGGTGAATCACTTCGTAATTAGCTCCAAATGAAGGATATTCATTCTTTAAGGTATTGAAACAATGAGGGCAAGTAGCTACTATCTTCTTGAATTTATATTGGCTCATAGTCTCGATATTCGCTTTAACCAACATATCAGCCAAATATTCATTCCCGGTTCTGCGAGCCACATCGCCGTTACATTGCTCTTCGGTACCTAAAATTGCGAAATTGATACCGGCTGACTGCATTAACTTTGAAAATGCTAAGGATACTTTTTTAGCTCTGTCATCGAAGCTCCCGGCACAACCGACCCAAAACAGTATATCGAATTCCTGTAATTCAGCAGCTGTTTTAATTCCTGTATTTTCAGCCCAATCAGCTCTTTCAGATGGTGGGAAAGCCCAAGGAGTGGCGTTTGTTTCTAAATTTCCGAAAGTATTCTGGAGTAGCGGAGGAAATTCACTCTCCATCATAACAAGTGAACGTCTCATATCAATAATTGCTGGTACATGTTCGATATTCACAGGACATTCCTGCATACAGGCTCCGCATGTAGTGCATTGCCACAATGCTTCAATACTTTGATAATCACCGACAAACTTCTTGTCGAGAATTGCCTGCTCTTGTTCGCTTATTTCTTCACCCTTTTGGAGTTTAGACAGTATCGGCATTTTGTCCATAGTCCTGTCACGCACTTCAATGATTATTTGTCTGGGATCTAATATTTTACCTGTTGTAGCTGCCGGACAGACACTCGAGCATCTTCCGCAGTGAGTACAGGTATATCCATCCATGAGCGTCTTCCAGCCGAAGTCTTCTACATCGGAGACTCCGTACTTTTCAATTGACTCATCTTCAAAATCTATATTTTTTAACTTATTAACCGGTCCCAAATTGGAAAAATAGACATTAGGTACAGAAGTCAGTACATGCAAATGTTTTGAGTATGGGAGATAGTTCATGAAAGCAAATATCAATAAAATATGAATCCAAAAGGCAACTTCATGTATTATTTCCACTGAGGCTGTTGGAAGCATCGCACCAATGCCGGCAGAGATTGGTCTGACAGCCCATGTTGATTCGTACATCACACTTGCTGTCGAATTCTCCAACAACAAGGAAGTGACTATTGTAAATATCATCAGGAGTATAAATGCTGCTTCGAATTTCTCTGCTTCGACTTGCAGCCGGTTTACTTTCACAATGTAGCGTCTCCACAATGCCGCTGCCACTGCTATTATAATAGCTACACAGAATATGTCTGTCAAAATAGATATTATGCTGTATATCGGTCCTAAGAATGCAAAGAAGTCATACCATCCGAACAGTCCGGCAATTATCGAATTTTTCGCCGAAAAAAGCAATATCAAAAATCCCCAAAATATACCTGCATGTATAGGTCCGGCTTTCTTGTCACGAAGGATTTTGGTTTGTCCTATTGCTATTATCAATGTCTGTTTTAGGCGTGCTACTATGTCGCCAAATCTATCATCGGGCTTGGCAAGCTTCAGATATGATATTAATTTAAGTACATTCTTTGTGAAGAAGCCAAATGCTCCTAAGAAGATTAACGTAAATATAATGTTCTTTATGCCAAAATCCATAATATACCAAGTATAATATTTGTACAAAATACAAAAATAAAGGTTTTATGTTAATAATAACAAAAGAAAACTATTCTTTTATGTATTAACCATCTTGTCATTGAAGTTAACAAAAGATTATTAAGCACAAATTCGGTCTTTCATAAAATAAAAAAATGGCTCCGATAAGGAGCCAAAAGTTTGCGATATTATGAATCTAAATTGATAATATTTTAGAATTGAACGAATCCAACCTTCTTATAAACTTTTCTCAAGGTTTTTGAAGCAATTTTAGACGCAGCATTATCTCCGGCTCGCAAAATTTCAATGAGCCGCTCTTTATTAGTCATCAGCTCGTTGAATTTGTCTCTTATCGGTTTCAAATAATCAGCAACAGATTCGGCAACAGCCATTTTAAATTCACCGTAACCACTTCCCTGAAATTCACTCTCAAGGTCTTTAATGCTTTTACCTGTTGCAAGGTGCATAAGAGTCAACAAATTTGAAATACCGGCTTTATCAGGCGAGTATAAGATTTCATTTCCGGAATCAGTAACAGAACGCTTAATTTTGTTTTTTACGAGTTCATCAGAATCGGTCAGAAAAAGTACTGATGATTGGTTTGGATCTGATTTTGACATTTTTTTCTCTGGATCTTGGAGACTCATGACTCTGGCACCAAGTTCAGCAATATATGGTTCAGGCACTTTAAAAGTATCGGAATAATTATGATTGAACCTTTGAGCTAAATTTCTAGTAAGTTCAAGGTGTTGCTTCTGGTCTTCACCGACAGGTACAAGGTCTGCTTGATAAAGCAATATGTCAGAAGCCATGAGGACAGGGTAATCAAACAAACCTACATTGATATTTTCGGAATGTTGCTGTGATTTATCCTTGAATTGTGTCATTCTGCTGCATTCACCCATTCCGGTAAATGTATTCAATACCCAAGTCAATTGAGCATGTTCAGGTACATGTGATTGAATAAATAAAATACTTTTTTCAGGGTCAATTCCGCAAGCTATGAACATAGCTGCAGTTTCAAGAGTGCGTTTCCTAAGATCTGCGGGACTTTGCCTAACGGTTATCGCATGAAGATCAGCTATCATAAAATAACAATCGAATTGTGACTGAAGCTTCACCCAATTTGACAAAGCTCCTGCTAAGTGTCCCACAGTAAGAACACCGGAAGGTGTTACTCCGCTCAGTATTACGGGTTTATGTTCATATTTGACTTCCATTTATTTGTCCGTATTAATCAAAATTTAAGTAGAGAGTTATTGACAATCTGTATTGCCGGGCATTGAATACCACTCGGTAATCAACAGCTTATTGTCTATGTCGGCTCGGAAAGATACTGTATAATGGTCACAGCCGTAATTCCCTTCTACGAGTACCGCCGGTATGGTTAATCTGAAAGCGTGTCCAAAAGGCTCATTTTCATTATTCATATAACCAACTCGTATTTTTTGCTTTTCTCCGCAATTTTTTTCGAGTTCGAGGAAAAATTCAATCCTTTCTGCTGATAAATCTTTGTCGGTATCGCGTTTATCTACTACGGCGTAATTTGCTTTATCATCGGTATTATTGGGGTTAGAAGTATAATTCCTTGCCGCAAACTGAGCATTTAACAATTCTTCATCACCGGATTCGGCAATTTTCACCAATTCACTTAATCGTTCCAATCCGATTCTGATTATTTCTTCTTCAACAATTGTTTGAGACTTGTCCGCAGCAGAGCCGGAACCGACAGTATATGTTTTCTGTGAATATAATAGCCCTGAACAACAGAAAAACATAATAATAATGTATAATGATTTTTTCATGAACTTTACATATTGTTATTTAAAGAAATATTTAGACGTAGTTAAAACTAATTATTTTGAATTTTTTACCGTAATTCATTATTGAATTAAGTTCAAAATATTGTTTTATTACTAACTGAATCAATGAAAATTAAGCTGATGAGCTTATAAATTTATTTTGTTGGTTTAAATTGTTACTTTTGTAAATACAGGTTATTGACAATTATAAAAAAATTAGATAAGTATGAATAATAGAATTGGCATAAGACACGAAGACAAGTATTTGATGGAAAGAAGAGTTCCGATAGTTCCAATTGATGCAGAAGTGCTAAGTAAGAAGCAAAATATTGATATTATAATCGAAAGCTCCCAAAAAAGAATTTTCAGTGATGATGAGTACATACAAAATGGATTATCAGTAACTGACAACATTAATGATGCAGATGTAATAATCGGAGTAAAAGAAATCCCGATTGAAAAGATACGACAAAACAAGATTTATGTTTTCTTTTCACACGTCATAAAAGGACAGGCATACAATATGCCTATGCTCAAGAAAATGATGGAGATGAAATGTAGCTTAATAGACTATGAGAAAATAACAGATGACCAAGGTAGAAGACTCATTTTTTTCGGTAGATTTGCCGGTCTTGCAGGTATGATTAATACCTTGTGGTCACTAGGTCAGAGGTACAAGGTGCTTGGGATTGATACCCCGTTTAAATTGATGAGGCAAGCACATACATATTCTTCTCTCGATGAAGCAATTTCGGATGTTAAACATCTTGCAGAATTAATCAAAAAAGATGGATTACCGCAAGAGACACTGCCTTTTGTAGGGGCTTTTACAGGATATGGTAACGTCAGTAAAGGATCTTGGGAGATTTTTGATTTGCTCCCACATAAATCAATAAGCCCCGAAGAATTGAGCGACTTGAAACCGGACAAACACTTGATATACAAGGTAGTATTCAAGGAACAAGACCTGTCTGAAAGAATTCAAGGTGATTTTGATTTAAATCATTATTACGAAAATCCGAGTGAATACAAAGATAAGTTTGGTAATTACCTGCACCATTTCAATTTCGTGGTAAATGGAATGTACTGGGATGAGCGTTACCCAAGAATAATAAGTAAAGAAAATCTCAAAGCACTGACTGAATCCGAACAGTTGAAATTATGTG
>JBAYPL010000096.1:0-9638 GCA_041677745.1 Kapaibacterium sp. (SeqCode) | reverse complement strand
CGGACAATCCACAGACTCGAGGAATGATTGAAGTTGTTAAGCATTTAGTTACAGTTGAAGAAGTTTCAGAATAATTAAGATAGTAAGATGAAGCATATTGGTAATTTAACCTACGCGGAAGGAGCCAAGAAAAAGTCTAAAAGAATCGGACGTGGTCCGGGTTCAGGACATGGCGGTACTTCCACACGTGGTCATAAAGGACAAAAGTCCCGTTCAGGAGCCAAGATTTCAAGGTTCAAAGAAGGCGGTCAAATGCCTATTAACAGAAGATTGCCCAAATTCGGCTTCTTCAACAGATTCAGAGTCGAGTATCAAACTGTCAATGTATCAAGACTCCAGGAATTGATTGATAATAATCTCGTAGAAAGTAATAATTTTACTTTCGAATCACTCTATGAACTTGGCGTAATTAAAAAGAAGAATGTACCCTTGAAAATATTGGGCAACGGCGAATTGAAATCGTCTGTTAATGTAAGTGCCCATGGGTTTTCAGAGTCAGCTAAATCTAAAATTGAGTCAGCCGGAGGCACCGTAACAGTAAATGAGTAAAGTTATACAGACAATTCAGAACATATTCAAGATAGAAGAATTAAAAGATCGAATTTTATTTACGCTCGGTATTCTTATAGTTGTTCGGATCGGTGCACATATTACTTTGCCCGGTGTAGATGTCGCTGTATTAAAGTTGTCGGTTGCCAATCAGGACGCGAACACACTCTTTGGTTTGTTTGACTTGTTTGTCGGCGGCGCTTTTTCGAATGCCGCTATCTTTGCTCTCGGCATAATGCCGTATATTACTGCATCCATTATCTTCCAGCTTGCCGGTGTAGTTGTTCCGGAAATTCAAAAGATTCAAAAGGAAGGAGAAGAAGGCAGACGAAAGATTAACCAATACACGAGAATATTAACCGTGTTTATTTCTGCCTTGCAAGGTTGGGGTATAAGCATTAAACTCGCAAGTGACAATGTCAGTGGTATTCCGGTTGTACCTGAAGCCGGTATATTGTTTACGATAAGTACTATTGTGATTCTTGCAGCAGGCACCATGTTTATGATGTGGCTTGGTGAACAGATTACTGAAAGAGGCATTGGTAACGGTATTTCATTGATTATTATGATTGGTATTATCGCTCAGTTACCGGTAGCTTTGATAAACGAATGGAACCTCGTAATGTCAGGTTCAAGATTGTGGCCCGTTGAGCTTGTTGTTTTAGCTTTGTTAGTTGTTATTATAGGTTCTATAGTCCTTGTTACACAAGGAGCAAGAAGGATTCCTGTTCAATATGCAAAACGTCAGGTAGGCAATAAAGTGTTCGGTGGTACTACTCAATACATACCGCTTAGAGTTAATACTGCCGGTGTAATGCCTATAATATTCGCTCAATCATTGATGTTTATTCCGAATACGATTGCAACATTCTTCCCGGAAAGTCCGTTTTTTAATACAGTGGCAAGATTATTTGATTTTCAGTCGTTCTTCTATGCAGCTGTATATTTTATAATGATAGTATTATTTACATATTTCTATACCGCTATAATATTTAATCCTAAAGATATTGCCGACAATATGAAAAAACAAGGTGGATTTATCCCCGGAATAAGACCCGGTAATAATACCTCTGAATATATTGAAGCAATATTGACAAGGATTACATTGCCCGGATCAATATTCTTGGGTATTGTAGCTGTGCTCCCTACATTTATCACATACTTCTTCAAAGTAGATTTGTTGTTTGCATCCTTCTTTGGCGGTACAAGCCTTTTGATTATGGTTGGTGTTGCGTTGGATACACTTCAGCAGATTGAATCACACTTATTGATGCGTCATTACGACGGATTTATGAAGAGTGGTAAGATTAGAGGAAGAGCCGGTATTGGCGGATTTTAAGAATTATTCGGCAGAGTTATCGTATGGCAAAACAAGATTTGATTAGAGTTGACGGAATTATTGACGAAACATTGCCGAATACGCAGTTTATCGTAAAACTTGAAAATGGGCATAAAATACTTGCTCATATATCAGGTAAAATGAGGATGAACTTTATTAAGATTCTTCAGGGAGATAAGGTCACAGTTGAATTGTCACCTTATGACCTGACTAAAGGTAGAATAGTTTACAGATTTAAATAGTGAGTAAGCCATGAAAGTTCAGGCATCTGTTAAAAAAAGAAATCCTGATGACAAAATCGTTCGCAGAAAAGGAAGAGTTTATGTCATCAATAAAAAGAATCCACGTTTCAAGCAGAGACAAGGTTAAATAAAGGAGTATTGTTGTGGCTCGTATTGCCGGTATTGACTTACCAAAGAATAAACGCGGAATTATAGGTCTGACCTATATTTTCGGAATTGGCAGGACAACTTCCGAAAAAGTCCTGAACCAAGCAGGAATTGATTTTTCTAAACGTGTGGCTGAATGGTCTGACGATGAAGTAGCAAGAATCAGATTGGTCCTTGATAATTATAAGGTTGAAGGACAGCTGAGAAGTGAAATTCAGATGAATGTTAAACGTCTCATGGATATTGGCTGCTATCGAGGATTAAGACATCGTAGAGGATTGCCGGTCAGAGGTCAGAGAACTCGTACCAATTCCCGTACCCGTAAGGGTCGTAAGAAAACAGTTGCCGGAAAGAAAAAGGCAACTAAATAATCTCATTGAGATAATTTGTGCATTAAATTTAGGTAAATAAACGTGGCAAAGAAGAAAGTCAAAAAGAAAGTTGTCTCCGATATACATGGTAAAGCATTTATCAGAGCTACTTTCAATAATGTGCAAGTAACGATAACTGATATGTATGGTAATACCCTTTGTTGGTCTTCAGCCGGCAAAAACGGTTTTAGGGGGTCTAAGAAAAATACTCCTTATGCTGCTCAGGTATCTGCCGAAAAGTCCGCAAAAGAAGCCTATGATATGGGCTTACGCAAAGTTGACGTTATGGTTAAAGGTCCCGGCTCCGGTCGTGAAGCAGCCGTCAGAGCATTAGCTCAGGCAGGTTTGGAAATTCACAGTATCGTTGACCGTACCCCTATACCGCATAACGGTTGTCGTCCGCCAAAAAGAAGAAGAGTCTAATTCTCAAGGCATTCATATAATTGTTCACAAAAATAAAGATTGAAATTAATATATGAATACTCAAATGCAAATGCCCGATAGGGTAATCATTGAAGAAACATCTGTCGAATCGCATGGCAGATTTATTATGCAACCTCTGGAACCGGGGTACGGCGTTACTATTGGTAATGCTTTAAGAAGAATTATGCTTTCTTCTATTCCCGGTACTGCTATTATCGGTGTCAAGATTTCCGATGTTCTGCATGAATTCCAGACTATACAGGGAGTTGTCGAGGATACTTCCGAAATTATTTTAAACTTAAAAGAAGTCAGAATTAAGACATCGGATAAAAAGCTTACTAAGGTGATGCTGCAGCTAAAAGGTCCCGGTACTTGGACTGCTAAAGATATTCAGGACGCTGCTCCTAATCTTGAAGTCATGGACCCTGATAAACATATTGCTACCCTTTCTGATGATGCCGAGTTTGATGTCGAGCTAAGACTTGGTAAAGGCAAAGGCTATGTGCCTGCCGAAGAACAGGTTATTACTGATTTCCCCGTCGGTATGCTGCCTATTGATTCAATTTATACACCTATCAAGAATGTTGTGTATGCTATTGAGCCATTTAGAGTAGGACAAAGAACCGATTACGAAAAACTTGTTCTTGATGTTAAAACGGATGGTACCATTTCGGCTCAAGAAGCTGTGCATGCTTCTGCAAAAATTATGAATGACCATATTAAGTATTTCATCAATTTTGAACAATTTGAAGAAGAAATACCGGTGCAGGAAGTCGTAGAAGAAGAAGTTAAATCTGCTGAAAGAAACAGATTGAGAAAAATCTTACTTACTCCTGTCGAAGAACTTGAATTGTCAGTCAGAGCTCATAACTGTCTTAAAGCCGCTAATATTAAAACTTTAGCTGAACTTGTTCAGCTTCAAGAATCTGAACTTCTTAAATTCCGCAATTTCGGTAGAAAATCACTTGCCGAATTGACCGAAGTCGTTATGCTTAACGGTTTGGAATTCGGTATGAGCGTTGAGCAGTATCTGAAAGACGATAAGATTGTTCCGGATGCATATATTGATTAATTATATTGATTGTATTACTGTTGAAATAGAGTTCTAATCATGAGACACTTAGTATCAGGAAGAAAATTAAAGAGAACGAGCAGCCATAGAAAAGCATTACTCGCTAATTTGGCTACCGAACTCTTCAGACATAAGAGAATTAATACTACGGAAGCTAAAGCTAAAGAACTTCGCCCGTATGCGGAAAGTCTGATAACTAAAGCAAAAAATGCTCTTTTAAGAGAAAAAGCCGGTACTTTACCATCCGGACAAAGTATTGATGTACACAGCCGTAGAATAGTCGGTAAACATATCCGCGTAAAAGATGTATTAAGTGAGCTCTTCGATTCGATTGCTCCTTCAGTTATCGAAAGAAACGGCGGATATACAAGAGTTGTCAAAACAGGTATCAGACGCGGCGATGCAGCAAGAACTGCTATTATTGAGCTCGTTGATTTTTCTGCTCCTCAAGACGGCTCTACAGGTATGAATAGAAAGAAAAAGAAGTCTGATGCTAAAGCGACTGCTAAAAGTAAAATCGCCAATACTCCTAAGCCGGTAGTTGAAGCTGAAAGAAACGTTGCTGATACGTCTGCAAATGTGGCTGAAGAGACATCTGCTTCTCAAACTGTTGATACTGTTGAAGCAATTGCTGAAAACAACCCTGTTGCTGATATTGCAAAAACTGAAGATGTTGCCGATAATAATTCTGAAAATACTTCGGATGGCGATTCTTCAGAATCAGAAAAAGTTTAATTACATTTTTGTATATATGATTTTCAGGCTGTCCCCAATGACCAGAGTATTTGGCTTAGTTTGTGGACAGCTTGTTTTATTATGATATTATCAGTACGCAATATAGTAAAGTCTTTTCAGATTAAAGGCGAAGTTAAAACTGTTGTTTTAGATAATCTCTGCCTCGATGTTGAACAAGGACAGTTTGTTGCACTGACAGGTCCCTCCGGTGTCGGTAAAAGTACTTTGTTATATCTGCTCGGTTCTTTGGATAAACCGGATTCCGGTGAAATTCTGCTGCAAACAGAATCCGGTATGATTGATATAAGTAAACTTGATGAGTTTAAGTTGTCCGGTCTGAGGACTAAGTACCTCGGCTTCGTATTCCAATTCTTTCAATTGTTACCTGAATTTACAGCTGCTGAAAATGTGATGATACCGGCTTTGATCGCAGGGCGTAGTCGTAAGTTTGCTTCTGACAAAGCTGCTTATTTGATTGATAAGGTTGGCATGTCGCACAGGATGAATCATAAACCTTCTGAATTATCCGGTGGTGAACAACAAAGGATTGCCATAGCTCGTGCTTTGATAAATGACCCTAAGATTATTTTGGCTGATGAGCCTACCGGTAATCTTGATGCAGCAAATTCCAAAGCTGTACTTGAATTGTTAGCCAAAATCATGGAAGAGTATAATTTAACCTGTATTGTCGCAACACATAGTAATGACGTAGCCGAAAATGCAGCCAGAATCTGTACAATGGGTTACGGTAAAATATTGAGTGATTCACTTGGCACAGTTTGACATGTAAGTAACGACAGATTGCGGTTTCAAATTTCTCCGCATTTTTAAACCGATAAGTCGTTATATAATATAATGATTATTTTGAAAACTTTTTTTTAAAATATATTTGGTTAGTTTGCAAAAAACTATTATTTTTGTATTTCTGTATTTTGCCGACAAAATAATCTTTTGTGGTGATTAAGGAAATTAAACTTAGGAGTAAATATAAATGAATGTTCGCCGTGTTTATGAGTCAACTATCATAATTAATGCCGCTTTAGAAGATAATGATATTGATGCAGTTATCAATAAGATTACTACTTACGTAGAGAATCATGGCGGTGTTATAATTGAGACTGATAAGTGGGGACGCAAAAGATTAGCATACCCGATTAACAAAAAATATAACGGGTACTATGTGCATATTGTATTTGAATCTTTACCTGTCAACCTGCCCATTATTGAACGTTTCTTTGTTTTAGAAGACACCGTACTCAGACATTTGACTCTTATGTTGCCGGATAGACTCCGCCAACATAGAAAAGAAAAAGCTTTAGCCGAAGGCAAAGAGTCCGGCACCAATCTTGTATCCGGTACTGATGCTGCTGTAAAAGTAGAACCAAAAGATGCCGATGTCAAAAAAGAAGAAGTCGTCAAAGAAGAAAAAGTTGAAACTGTAGAAGCTTAATTTCTTATTCGTATAGAATTTTGAAAAGAAAAATAACGTAGGATAATAAAATGAAAGTGATTTTAAGAAAGGATTTGGTTAATCTCGGCGGTATGGGCGAAATTGTCAACGTACGCGACGGATATGCAAGAAATTATCTTATTCCGAGAGATTATGCTTATTACGCTTCCGAATCTGCTGTGAAAAGACTTGAAATTGAAAAGCAACAAAGAAATAAACGCCTGGCACAGGAAAAGGTTTCTGCTGAATCAGTTGCTGCCGGCTTGTCGGATGTACAAATCAGTATTGCTATGAAGGTCGGTGAAGAAGGTAAGTTGTACGGGTCTGTTACTTCTTCTATGATTGCGCAACAACTTGCAACCAAAGGCTATGATATTGACAAGAGAAATATTTCAATTGATGAATCAATTAAAACCTTAGGCGTTTTTGATGCTAAGGTTAGATTACATCCTGAAGTATCAACTAATATCAAAGTCTGGGTTATCAGTGAAGAAGAATAATATAATTCTAAATATTTATAAAAAAAGCAGAACCGATGTTCTGCTTTTTTTATGAGTTATCATCAAGTGATGAGTCTGTACTTGTATCAATTTTCTTATTCTTGATTGGAAGTGGTTTTGAACTAAGAGATGATTTAACCTCTTGTTCCAAAGACTTGTACAAATCATCATTGTCTTGAATTGCTTTCTTCAATCCATCCTTACCTTGTACTCTCTCTTCTTTATAGGTGTACCATGAACCGCTTTTAGCTACCATTCCGTTTTCGATTGCAACATCAATCAAATCGGTCAATTTTGATATACCCTCGTTATACATTATGTCAAATTCGACTTCTCTAAACGGCGGAGCAACCTTGTTTTTTACAATTTTACATCTTACTCTGCTGCCGATTGTGCTGGCACCATCCTTTACAAATTCCTTTCTGCGGATGTCTATTCGTACGGAAGCATAAAATTTTAATGCGTTGCCACCTGTTGTTGTTTCGGGTGAACCATAGATTACGCCGATTTTGCTTCGTAATTGGTTTGTAAATATCACAATTGACTTAGATTTACCGATAGCTGCATTAAGCTTACGCATAGCTTGAGACATTAGTCTTGCTTGCGAACCCATCTGAGCATCACCCATATCACCTTCAATTTCGACACGAGGTGTAAGAGCAGCTACAGAGTCAACGATAATAACATCAATAGCACCGCTACGGACTAAGGTTTCGACTATTTCAAGAGCCTGTTCACCAAACTCCGGCTGTGAAAGCAATAGATTGTTTAAATCAACTCCTACACGTTGAGCATAATTAATATCAAGAGCGTGTTCAGTATCTACAAATGCTGCCAAACCACCACTTTTCTGAGCTTCGGCAATAATATGAAGACAAACGGTTGTTTTACCGGAAGCTTCGGGTCCAAAAATTTCAATGATTCTTCCTCTTGGAACACCACCGATACCAATTGCAGCATCTAATGAAAGGCAACCTGTTGATATAGCATCAACATTTACAACATGCTGATCATTCAAGCGCATGATAGAACCTTTGCCGTGTACTCTTTCGATTTGTTCTATTGCTACCTTGACCGCTTGTAACTTTTCCTCAGTAGATTTTACTGCTACGGATGTTAATTCCTTAGCTTGTTCTTTTGCCATATTTCATTCTCTAAAATGTATTTAATGAAAAAACAAAATTAATCAAAAAATTTGATTATTGAATTATTTAGTTCATAAAAAAATAGTCCATTGAAAATGGACTATTTTTTTAATTAGTATATTTAAACTATTCTTTAACTCTATCCATGTACGAACCACTTGAGGTATCTACACGGATGAGATCGTCTTCGTTAATAAATAAAGGTACGTTTACAGTTGCTCCTGTTTCGACTGTTGCAGGTTTTACAACGTTTGTAGCAGTATCTCCTTTGACACCGGGTTCTGTATGAGTTACTCTCAAAGTTACAGCAGGTGGCATTTCGATACCTAATACAATATCACCTTCAAAGTTGATAAATACTTCCTGATTTTCTTTTAAAAATTTGATGTAGTCACCAACTGTATCTTCATTCACAGGAATTTGTTCATAATTCTCCTGATCCATGAAATATAATGTTATTCCATCTCTGTAAAGGTATTGGAATGATTTTTTGTCCACCCTGACAAATTCAATTGACTCACCGGATCTGAACCTGTTTTCAAGAAGTTTACCGGAACGTGTATTACGCATTTTTACTTGATAAAATGCTCTTAGGTTACCCGGTGTACGATGCTGTGACTCTAATACTTGACAAAGTTCACCGTTATATCTTATAAAAGCACCCGGTCTTAAATCTGCTGTTGTTCCCATTGGATATTTAAAATGTGTATAATAATATTTGAAAAATAAGTTATAAAGAAGATTATAAATTGAATTTATTGGATATATTTTTAATTTTACTTTGATTTTATTGAATTTATGTGCTATTGATATGATTTGACACTGATGACTTTCAGCAATGATGGCGAGGGTGAATATTAATATTATTCATAGTCCAAACCTTCCTTTTAAAAAGAAGGTTTAATAATATTATATTTAATAATATTGCTTGTATCAGCATATAAAATGATGTTATATAAAATATATTTTGTATTTTTATATAAGAACGAGGTATAATTTCAGTTGAGAAAAAAATGAGAATGAAGTTGCTGATAATATTATTCGGATTATTTATCATAATGAACCAAAATCTTCAATCACAATTATATGGTGGGCTTGGAGCAGGATATATACAACCCTTTGGTGAGTTCGACGAGATAAATAAATCAGCCCTCAGCTATTCTGTAAATTTAGAGAACAGATACTATTGTCGTTTGTGGTACGGAGTAAGGCTGGATTATTCGGAATTTGAAGCAAAGGATGGATTGGATTCGACAATACCGCATTATAACAATATACTGAATATTACACCACAGTTTAGATATAATTTTTTAGGATTGAATTGCTATGATGATGTTGTCTTCCCGTATTTGCAATTGGGAATGATTATCAGTTCCGCAGGAAGCAGTAACAACAGCTCAAGATTAGGATTGGGAGCTTTAGGCGGCGGCGGCTTAAGTTACGGCTTTAATATATTTAAGACTTGCTTCCTTGTTGATTTAAACGCATCATACTCAATGCCGAATATATTGATAAAAGATAATACGAGAAAAGAAATACATTATTTACATTTAAATTTAATTCTTAATGTAAAGTTGTAAATTATGAAAGCTGATAAGTATTGTAAAAATAAATCGTGTGCGACTCCATTATCACTTTGCAGCATAATTCAATATTTGATTGTAT
>JBAYPL010000095.1:0-9767 GCA_041677745.1 Kapaibacterium sp. (SeqCode) | reverse complement strand
TTCATGAATTTAGGCATTAAAATACGCTCATTAATAGCTTATTCATCGAAGTATAAACGTGATTTAATGTTGATTGCAGCCGATTTGATTTTCTTGATGATAAGTTTATTTATCGGCACCTATATTGTTTTCGGTGAGTTTATGGGTTTCCCGCCCTACGCCTATCCAACTGTATTTATAGTACCTGTAATTGTACTCATTGTAAGTATGATTCTGTCGGGCGAGTATTTCGAGGAGTCAGGTTCTGTAGCTGCAACATTTTACGGATATGCTCAGAGTTTTCTTATTTTATCTACTTTGACATACTTTTTTCCGGATTATCGTTTCAGTCGTGGCACACTTCTCTCTATGATTGTGCTGTCCATTGTTTTTTCTGCTGTTTTTCGAGTAATCCTGAATACATTCGGCAAGAAAAAAAATATTGAAAAAGTCAATGCATTATTTGTTGGAAATCCTGCAACATTCACGCAACTCCTTGATGATTTTAGAATCAGCAATCCCTTAGACATTTACTTATCAGGATTTGTAAGCGACGATGTAAGTAGTTCGGAGACCCCACCGGTACCCTGGCTCGGGAAACTACGACATCTTGATTCAATTATCAAAGAACATAAGATAAACAATGTCATAATCAGTGACCCCAAATTAAGCAGTGAACAGATAATGGGCATACTTTCGAGCTCATCAATAAGAGATGCTAAATATCATCTTGCACACAGGTATGAGGACTTTGTGGCATCACAACTCATTAATAATATTTCCTTCGTAGGTAACAGTCTCCCAAAGTATAATATCAGAATGATAAGATACAGAATAATAAAGAGAATGTTTGATTTAGTTTTTTCTATCGGCTTGATTCTTTCTGTATATCCATTAATTGTGTTGAAAAAACATAATATCAAGCTTAGAGACTTATTAGCTGTAATTTTCGGAAAAAAATCTCTCATCGGAATTAAGAACATTGAAATCCAATACCAGAATCTTAAAGACGGGTTAATATCACTTGCTGACATGTCATCTGTCCAACCTCTTCCTGAAAGAGCCAGAAATGAGCTCAATGAATATTATATGAAAAACTATTCGCTGTCACTCGATCTCGAAATTTTACTTAAATATTTTTTTAAGAATCATAATACGACAACGTGATCAATAACAGAAATTTTAAATAAAATATTACTTACGCTGATTAAAAGTAGAATATCGTAAAATCATAATACTAAAATCAACCATTTTCTCAATATTTTCTAAAATTATCTTATATTTGAAGTTTATTTCAAATGCGTTTTGTTTATGGATGTAAAATTATATTTAAGAAGAAGAATCAAAGGGCTTTTTATGAAGTATAAACTTCATAAAATAGTATCTCCCTTCGAAGGTGCTTTACTCAATCTGGTATATTTATCAAAAATGTCATCATGGCGTTCAAGAAATGAGGGTGGAGCCTATAATGATTTCTTCTTAAAGCAATTTGATACAAATAAAAGAGGAAAAGTATTCGATGTCCTTTTGAATTCTGAAAATCTCGATGTTCCCATAGATTACTTAGAATTCGGTGTTGCAAGCGGAAGATCCTTTAAATGGTGGATTGAGCATAACAAGCATGAGGACTCGATATTTTCAGGATTTGATACTTTTACGGGGCTGCCGGAAGACTGGGATATATTTAAAGCAGGAGACATGACAGCCGGTGGAGCGACTCCGAATATTAATGACAAGAGAGCAAATTTTGTCAAAGGTCTTTTTCAAGATACACTGCCCCAATTTATTAAGAAGCATGAATTCAAGCACAGAAAAGTAATACATCTGGATGCCGATTTATATAGTTCAACCTTGTATGTCTTGACCATGCTTGCCCCTTATATAAAACAAGACGACATCATGATTTTCGACGAATTTGCAGTACCGACAGGTGAATTCAAAGCATTCAACGATTTCATATCTGCATATTATTTTGAGCTCGAGCTGATATATGCAGGCAATAATTATCTACAGTCAGCATTTAAGGTTGTTAAAACTAAAATGGGATAATAATGAAAAATAGATATATTTTACCAATAGCTATATTTTTAATTTCATTTGTAATTTATATTTTCACCTTAAGCCCGACGGTTTCTTTCACTGACAACGGTGAACTTGCCGGAGCAGCTTACAGCCTTGGCGTTGGTCATCCCAGTGGTTATCCGTTGCTTTCGATTATCGGTCATTTATGGCTGTTTATACCGACAGGATGGACTGTAATATACAAGTTAAACATATTATCTGCAGTTTTTGCCTCAACATCAATTCTAATCTTTTATCATACTGCCTGTTTATTTGCTGATAATATGAAATTAGGAGCTTCGACCGAAAATTCTGTAAAGTCTAAGAGAAGCAAACATCAGACGGCAAGTTTAATAAAATCTCCTTTATCCGGCGATTTTAGTATTAGATTAATATCCGCATCAATGGCTGTTGCGTTTGCATTTTCTTCTATTATATGGGAACAAGCTGTAGTATTCGAGGTGTATTCACTTCAATTCCTACTTATTAATTCGACTTTATATTTTCTTTTTAGAGCAGTATTCGACAGTACAAATAAACAAAAGTACTATATGTTATCCGGTTTATTCATGGGATTAAGTTTTGCGAACCATCTAACGACGATTCTACTTGTTCCTGCGATACTTTTCATATACTTTAAAAATCCGGATAGTAAATTTGAACTTGGCAGTCGCAATTTAAAAAACCTGCTATGGATATTTTTAATTGTTCTTGCAGGAGTTTCTATTTATATGTACATGCCGCTCAGGAGCATGTCTGAGCCGGATTTCAATTGGGGGTATGTTCATAGAAGTTTTGATAAATTCCTATATCATGTACAAGGCAAACAATACCAAGTTTGGATGTTTTCCGGTATGGATGTTGCAAAAGAAAATTTTGTTAAATTTGTCGAGCGTCTGCCTTACAATCTTGCTTTTGTAGGATTTATTCCCTTGTTTGCAGGTATAATTCGTTTGTTCAAAACATCAAATGAAATTTTCTGGTTTCTCCTGATTTTGTCTTTCTCTTGCATATTTTATTCTGTCAACTATTCAATACACGACATTGATGTTTATTTTTATATCGCAGTATATGCAATTATGATGTTCTGTATAGCAGGTTTAGTGTCTTTTATCGAAAATTACAGCAAATATAAATATATCATTTTTTTAATCCCTTTGATTAATATTTCTGTTAACTATACAGAACACGATAAGTCCAATAATTATTTGGTTTATGACTACACCAGAAGTGTCGTTGACAATCTTGGAGAAGGTGCTGTGGTAATATCATCTCAATGGGATTATTGGGTAAGTGCCTTTTGGTATCTACAGAAAGTAGAAAATTACAGACCCGATATCGTGTTAGTGGAAAAAGAATTGCTTCGCCGTACTTGGTATATCAAACAATTTGCTAAATGGTATCCGGAAACTGCGGATAAATGTCGTGATGCATTTGACAATTATCTGAATGATTTGGAAAAGTTTGAATCAGACATGCCAATGAATACTTATCCCAATATTCAGGAAAATTTCGTGAATCTTCTCGAATGCTTGATAGAAACTAATATTGATGAAAAACCTGTTTATGTTACATTCGATTACATGAATGCCGGACCCGATGCAGAACCATTAAAGACTTACAATATAGTACCTTCTGGATTTGCTTTTAAACTAAACAAAGACAGGGCGCCGATAAAAGTATCTTTCGACAAAATTTATCCTGAAAGACTGATTGATTACCGGAAGGACCCGCGTAATCATCTTGAACAAGGGATATTGGAAACATCTGCTATGAATCTTGTAAATATCGGACGTTATGCTCTTGCTACCGGTGACAAAGTCGCTGCAGAAAAAGCTTATAAGCTTGCTATAGAAATTATGCCTGATAACGAGCTTGCTGTTAGAGCTTTGCGTGAATTGCAACCCTAATCCGATTTACAGCATGAATATTACAGCAAGACCGGCTCCGAACTGTTCACTGAGTTGGATATTTACATATTTCTTATAAAACGGATATTCTATGAACGCCGACACGGAATATCCGTCAAGACTATAAGTTAATTGAGGAACAAGAGAAACAACTGTCTTACCGGAGTTTTGTATTAACTCTGACTCTTGCTCCGATTTGCTCAGGTAGTCGTGTCTTAATTCCATGATTCCTGTGAATCCGTCGCCTAAAATTCTTGTGACGAATACAGAGCTGACAAAACTGTTACCGGGCTTAAATCCAGTATTGTTTTCAACAAACATCTCACCCCTGTGAGCAGCTATAATATTATACTTTTCATTTAGGTTCTTGAAATAGAAAATTTGATAAATTAATCCTGATGTACCCGAAAGAGTTGTATTATTTGTAATCGGCAATTTGGCACCTAATCCCAAAGTAATTTCCTGCTTATTATCACGGTCTGCAAGTATTGTATATTTTCCTATCAATGCAAATGTCGAAAAACCGGATATCTTTTCTCTTGAATAACCGAAATTCAAATCTTTATCCGGATAAGAAGAAATTTCTGTCTCAAGAGTAAATCTTGTAGTTACACCGTAGGCAAGGTTTAATCCACCGTAATGTATATTCAAACTCTCATCATAGAATTTTTTCAGTTCACTGTCATTGTTGTAAAATCGAGAGCCATGCAAAAACCTATACATTCCAATTATGCGTAATGTGTTTTCTTTAATAACTCCTATGTTAGATGTTCCCGCTGCCAATGCTGCTCCAGAAAATGCAGCAGCACAACATCCGCACTGAGATTGAGCATATCTGCACTGCATCAATAACAATAAAATTGCAAATGCACAAATTCCCAAACATCTATTTGCCATTTAATTTATCCAAAATCTTGTTAATGTCGGAAAATTCCGACTTGGTTAATGTGCTCCTTACGCCTTGTAGCTCAATGAACACTATGGGAATTTCACTTATTTTATATTCTTTGTAAATTCCGCTCGGCTCTTCCCAGTAAGCATCCAAACCGAATATACTGACTTGATTCGAGTCAATTTCCGATTGCTGAACGAGGTTCAAAAAATAAGGTAAACTTTCAGCACACTCGTTGCAATCAGAGCTTGCAAATATTGTTATTAGAAAATCAGTGCCAAACATTGATTTGAACTTAGATATTTCCTCAACTGAAAATATATGCTCAGGCTTAGCTCCGGCTTCGATTATTTCTAACCACTCATCAAGTGAGAATCTACCAACAGCCTTTGTATCCGATTGTTGAATCGAAGAACATGACACGAAAATCAATACAGAAATCGTTATCAAGATTTTCAATAACTCTTTTAAAGTCAATTTCATCTCAACGTAAAATTAAATATTCTTAAAAATAAGCATTTTATTATAAAAACAGGTGCATCTACCTAAATTATTTTATCTTTATCAACAACTACTTTAATTCGTAACAATCATAGATTATTGGCAGAATGGGTCATTTACACAGACCTAATATCAGTCAACCACTTCAATGTCGTCACCTTCCATCTGTATAATCATATTTCTGTATGCCTCAGGAATTCTTGTAGGTTTATAATCCGTATTACTTAAATAAACTAATGTTACACTTGCCTTTACACATATTTTTCCGTCAAAATCACGTATAATATTCTCCATAATCAAAGAGGAGTTCTTAATTGATTTGACCCTGGTTAAAATCTCGTATTGGTCGGTAAAATACATAGGATTAAAATAATCCATTTCGTGATGAACAGTCATGATGGGATTTTCAGCAGTATAAGTTTTATGGTTCAAGGGGAAGCCCACCCATTCGAAATACTTTGTGCGAGCCCATTCAAAGAAATAGAAATATTGAATATTATGAACTATGCCGAATGAATCTACTTCGTGAAATTTGATTTGTCCATCAGTAACAAACTTGTATTTTGAAGTTTCTTGTTGGACATCTTCTTCTGTCAATCTCTTCATATCTTAATTTTCCTTTAAATGATTTATTGATTCATTAATAATACTGATCGCTTTTTTTGTCATCAGGTCGTCAATTTGGAAATGAAATACGGCTCTGATTTTATTAGTACCTACAGCCGAAACCAGTAATCCTCTGTTTTTACAATCTTGTACAAATTCGGAATCCTTAATATCATTGTCAAGCTTGAATACAGCCATGTTGGTCTGAACTTTATCCAAATCACAGGATATTCCATCAAATACTGAAATCGCTTCAGCAAATATTTTTGTTCTTACATGGTCATTTTTTAGCAATTGCAGGTTATTGTCAATTGCATAAATTCCGGCAGCTGCAAGAATACCAGCCTGCCTCATGCCCCCTCCGAGTATTTTCCTCCATTTCAATGCTTTAGAGATTTTCTCTTTATCAGCTACCAGCACAGAACCTACGGGAGCTCCCAAGCCCTTAGATAAGCATACCGAAATCGTATCAAATAAAGTTCCGTAGTCCGATAATGGCACATCTGTTGCACAATGAGCATTCCAAATCCTGGCTCCGTCTAAGTGTAACAATAGATTATTTTTATCTGCAAATGTTTTCAATTTTCTCAGATAATCAATGGACAAGATTGTACCTCCATGCCTGTTGTGAGTGTTTTCGAGAAATATAGCCCTTGTTTTGGGGAAATAATAGACATCCGGTCTTACTGCTTGTTCAATCAAATCAATAGATATTTCACCGTTGACTGAAGGCAGTGTAAAAAATTGGACATTTGAAATCACTGATGGTGCAGCAGTTTCGTAATAAAATACATGAGCATTTGATTCAATGATTATTTCATCAGCAGGCTCACTTATTACTTTCATTGCAAGCTGATTGCTCATTGTGCCGGATGGAACAAACAAAGCTGCTTCTTTGCCGAACATGACAGCTACCTTGTCCTGTAATTCATTTACAGTCGGGTCTTCACCATAGACATCATCACCTACTTTTGCACTCATTATGGCTGCACGCATACCTTCATCAGGTACTGTTACTGTATCGCTTCTTAAATCAATCATGGGTTTATCTGTTTAATTGTTGAATTATTTCTTTGGCTCTGTATCCGGGCTTTGGTACAAAGATATAGGATTTGAACACGGTGTCAGCGGGCATATTTATTGTTTTATCGTTATGACCGATATACTGCCACCCTGATGGAGAATAATTGATTTTCTTCGTAAATTCTATTTTGTCCGAATACTTTTCTCTGAGTGTCTTTTCTATATTATCGTCTAATTCTATTGTATCTTTCGGATTGTAAAAGTACATCGTAATCATTGCCGGCTTAGTCTTGTCCGGCATAGCAAGCAAGTTGTCCTCGTTCTTAATATCGTAAGCCCAATTAATGATGTCCGATTCATTATCAGCTTCTGTTTCAACAAAAAGGAAAATATATTTTCCCTTATCGGTACTATCGGTATAAATGTCAACCATAGTAAATCCGGGTTTGGAAAACTGGAAATACATAGCCAGAATAAACAAACCTACTCCTACACCTGCAAATATAAAGGGCTTAATACCCGACTTATTATTTGTATTGTTCATCAATTTTTAATTCATTAAATTTAAAAAATTGCCGTTTATCAATTTAGCAACCGCAAGCATCATAATTCCTACACCCATTGGGATACTCAGGTTATCGTCAAGTTTCAGCTGCTTGGCATAAAGCTCGGCGGCAGCACCCAAACCAGCACCGGAAAATCCGGCTATATAGAAATAAATATCCGCATCAAATAATAATCCTACGATTAAAACAACAAGAAATCCGGAAAATACAAATGCTGAAGTACCTTCGAGTGACTTCTTTCCTAATTTGGTTTTGCCCCATTTTCTGCCTACCAAAGCTGCTGAAATATCTGAAACAATAAGAATCATAAAGGCAATTACAGCAATAACCTTCGGGAATATAAGCACAGTAAGTACTGCGCTTATAAGGACCCATGAAGCTCCGTTTAGAACAAGTTTTTTCTTTTTAAGTTCATGTTTACGCAGCATGGAACCGAAAAAACCGTATATGAATTTATTTGCCCACGAATCTTTTTTCCTGCTCCATAAGTCGAGAGTGACTGTTACAGCTGCCATCGGAATCAGTATAGTCAGAGCAAATGCTTCAGTCACAAATATATAGATTATCGGTATGCTCAAAGAAATCAGATGAACAATTTTACGGAGAATTTCCTGTGAATAAGGAATTTCTTTTTTATTCTTGTTCTTCTTCTTTTTTTTCTTTTTATTTCCGACAGATTGAGTATCAATGTTGATATTTTCGTCGTTCAATTGTAAGTCTTTATCGTACATTTTGTTATTTTCAGAGTTTATTTCCATATTCTTTATTATTTTTGAAAAACAATTTTATTAATAATGTATATAACTATGAATCTTTTAAATTATTACGCATATTCAAAAATCAATTTGGGACTTCAAGTCCTAAATCAAAGAGAAGACGGATATCATAATATAAATACTGTATTTTGTTTAATAAATTTGTATGATGAGATAGATTTTTTTCCGTCAGATAAAATCGAAATAATCACAACACCTGATTTAGGAATAAAACAGGAGAATAATTTGATATATAAAGCGGGAGAGATTTTTTTCAGAGAATTTCATGTAAATGGTGGTTTCAGAGCAATTATCAAGAAGAATATTCCTACCGGGAGCGGACTTGGAGGTGGAAGTTCAGATGCATCTACAACAGTGATAGCTTTAAACAGGATGTACAAAACAGCCGGAGCTTTCAACAGTCTTAAGCGTATAGTCAATCAAGTCGGATCCGATTGTACATTCTTTTTGAGCGGATACAGACTTGCCGCAGCTACAGGGAGAGGTGAAATATTGAGATGTATGCACACTCAATTATCATTTAATATCATCATAGTTAATCCCGGAATTCCTATTTCCACAGCACAAACTTATAGATTATTGAATAGAGGTACTGAACCAATTGAAGAAGTAGATTTTACAAGTATAATAAACGATTTTGCTAATGAGCCGGCAAAGTATAACGGAAAGATTTTCAATGACTTTGAGGAACATATTTTCCGACAGCATCCGGAAATTGAAAATATAAAGAATAAACTATATCAAATTGGTGCCGATTTCGCTCTCATGTCAGGAAGTGGTTCGACTGTATTCGGTTTATTTAAAAAGGATATCACGCTTGAAGAGCTTAATGAACACTTCCCAAATTATTTTTGTCATATTTCATATTAACTCGATACTCCATAGTTAAAATATTTAAGTAATTACATGAGTTATTCGGAATTGTGTCAGATAATCTACATACTTTGTTACACATACACATTTATTGTTAAGAAAATCACATATTTATTCCACTATATGGCAAATACTTTTAATTATAATTTCATTTAGAATTAAAAAAGTGTATATTTTTGTTATTCTATGTTACACAAATTTAAAATTAGAATTTAATAAATGGAACATTCTTATGATTTGCCAATATATTCATTGGCGCCTTTTATTCTCATGCTTGGTGCTATAGCTGCATTACCGTTAATAGCAAACCATTTCTGGGAATCAAACAGGAATAAGCTAATCGTATCATTAATTCTTGCAATTCCAACTTCAATTTACTTGATACTAACAGGATTCAGCCACGAACTAAGTCACGTAATCCTATTTGATTATGTCCCATTCATGATATTATTGGGTTCACTGTTCGTCATAACAGGAGGTATATATATCAAGGGTGATATATCAGCGACTCCGGTAAACAATCTGAAGTTTTTAGCGCTTGGCAGTTTACTTGCCTCAATTATGGGTACTACCGGTGCCG
>JBAYPL010000094.1:0-9826 GCA_041677745.1 Kapaibacterium sp. (SeqCode) | reverse complement strand
TATTACTAAATTCCGCTTGTTCAGACGGTGTCAGCATCAACAATATAAATCTGTTCAGCATTTCGGATGATGTTCAGCTGGGAGCTCAAGTAGCCGCTGAAATGCAACAAGACCAGCAAAACTATCCGATTTATAACAATCCACAAGCCCAAGTCTATGTTCAGGGCATTATGAATGAAATCATCAAGTCTCCCCTTGTCAAATATAGTGAAAGCTTCAATTATCAGATAACGATAATCAACACAGAAACCGTGAATGCCTTTGCTTTACCCGGTGGTTATATTCACGTTTATAAAGGTTTGCTGAAATATCTTGATAATGAGGCGACATTAGCGGCTATACTTGCTCATGAAGTTGCTCATGCTGAGAGAAGACATGCCACTAAGCGAATGACCAAAGCCTATGGTGCTCAATTTCTGTTAGGTATGCTGCTCGGACAGAATCCGTCGCAGATTGAAGAGATTGCCGGAAACCTTGTTACAGGACTCGGATTTCTTTATAACAGTCGAGAAGATGAATATGAAGCCGATGAGTACTCCTTTAAGTATTTGCAGTCAACAGCTTGGTACCCGGGTGCCGGTAAATTATTCTTTGAGAAAGTCGGTTCCCAGACCGAAAACAGCGATTTTGCTGAATTATTCTCTACCCATCCATTAGATCAAAAGCGTATTGATGCATTAAACAAACTTATTAATGACGCACATATCAGCGAGCCGGGTGAGCATAATTTATTCACACAAAGATATACCGAGTTTAAAAGCAAACTGTATTAATCTAATTTCTGCTGTATCACATTCTTAAATATTTATAAGAATATATTTCATACTGTTTAGTACATATCCTAAAAAGATTGTGATACAGCAGAAAGATTTATCTTTTTATCCAAAATTGATTTGTAAAAATCTAAGTTGTTATCCATCAATGTTGATGAGCATACACCCTCAACATTAACATCATCCGCTAATATATATTTCTTGTAATAATCAATCTTTTTCTTAGTCCTATTAGACAAGCCGTTAAAGTATTTGTTAAATTGGTCGCTGATATTTTTGTAATTCACAATTGGTGTATAACTTTTGTCATACCATCTTTTGGTAAGGACAAATTTTATCCAAGGTATTCCAAGCCTTATAGCTTTTGAGCTATCGGCTCTGGCACCGAAATCATATATAATACACTTAAATCCCAGAGCTAATGACATTAAAAAATTATGATCAAGGTCTAAGATTATATCATCATACTTATGAGCTTCAAAATGGCTGGATTGAATACGAATAAAATTTACTTTTTCAATATCCAAATTATATTTGTCTAAAGCCTCGATGCCATTTGTCAGATTTATAAATATCTTGTCACTCATTTACTTGTACGGGAACCATAATATTCATTAAAACAGAATCTATTCTTTCACATACCTCATCTACCTCGCCGACACCGTCAATGATATGAACAATACCGGCAGGCTTGTAATATTCAATCAGCTCATCAGCTTTTGAATCATAAATTTTCAAACGATTGATAATTGTTTCTTTCCTGTCATCATCTCTTTGATACAGTCGTCCGCAGCATGGACTGTTACAATGATTCTGGACTTCCGGCGGATTATAAATTAAGTGATAAACCTTGCTGCAAGTTTTACAGACTCGACGTGCTGAAAGTCTGCCGATAAGTTCTGCTTTTGGTACTTCAAGGACAATAACTGCATCTAAGCTAATTTGCATATCTGTCAGTATTTCATCTAACATACCTGCCTGCACTTTAGTACGTGGAAATCCATCGAGTAAAAATCCGTTCGAGTATTTATCCCGACAAATTTCTTCCTTTAACATTTCAGTAATCAATTCATCGGGAACAAGCTCTCCCGAATCCATGTAAAAACGTGCATTCTTACCGAGTTTTGTCCTTCTTGACTTGTGGTCTCGAAGTAATTCTCCGGTTGATACCGGAAGTATTCCGTACTTTTGTTTAATTATATTGCCCTGCGTGCCTTTGCCACCGCCGGGAGGAGCAAGAAAAACCAAACGCATAAAATTATCCTTAGAGATTTACTCTCTTTTCGTAGTCGAAAATTATTTAATCAATAATATCTAACAATTTAAATGAAAATTCCAATAAAAAATGAATCAGCAAAATGGTAAAATACCTGATTCAGGGTGTTTATTTATTAGTATTTTGTATTGACGATAAAAGACTGACTTAGTTTTGTTAATTAATTAAATGTTTGGAAATTCTCGTTAAATTAATCCCATAAACTTAAAATTATCGGCTTTTCCAATCGAAACTATTCTTTCTCTTGCCGACAAGATTCACTTTGGAAACATAAGGTATTAAGGAAACAGCATAAGCTAAGGCATCCGTCTGATCATCATGTTTACATTTGGGGAATTTCAATAATTCGTCTTCAAGCTCGGACAACCATATAGCATCTGATTTGAAAAATATTTTACCGATTTCTATTTTTGCAGCCAGAGGTAGAGCACGAGTAAATTTGTCTGTATCAGGTTTCAATTCCTTGACCGGCAGCCCGATTCGAGCAACTTCCTGAATCAATGCACATTGATATTGCACATTTTCCACACCTATCAGATAAGGTTTAAATCGTTCGTAAACTGACCTCAACAACTCACTGTGTTCTGATGGGTTTATACGTTTTCGGATAATATCTATTACAAAAACATCGTTACTCGTTGTAGAAGCTATCGTAGCAACTACTGTATAATCAGCATTTTCGGATGTTGATATTGCTAAATCTACTGCAGAAAAAATCATACATTCTTTCTTAGGTATAAGCTTAATTTCAGTACCTGATTTTATACAAAAATTACCATCGCTCTCATAGAAATACCTGAAATTTGCTCTTTTGAAAATACCCCCGCCAATATCTATCGGTCTTTGCTGATAAAGGCTGTCAAACCAATAACTGCCAATTGTCTTTCGTATTAAATGCAGTTTAGACAAAGGAAATCTCTTACTCCAAAGTGCTTCCCCTTGTTTTCTGCCAAGACAGTCACCCGATTCTGCTATGGCAGGAATAACTAATTTAGTCCAATCATCGGCAATCTTAGCACTCTGTAGAAATCCGCAAAGATCATCTTCATGCCATCTCGTCATCATCAATATTAAGCTACTGTTGGGTTCAAGCCTTGTATAGACTGTTGATTTGAACCAATCTTTAAGCTTCTCTCGAAGATTGGGGCTATTTGCTTCTTCATCATTTTTAATCGGGTCATCAATTATAAATAAATCCGCTCCTTTGCCCGTGATTGGACCTCCTGCACCAACACAGGTCATACTGCCATCATGAGCTTCGATTTCGAAGAATCCCGCAGACTGAGAACTTTTACTCAGCTTTATACCGAAATATTGCATTCCGTACTCTTGAATCAGTTCACGTACTTTCTTACCCCAAAACTGTGCAAATGTTGCTTCGTACGAGCTGAGTATGACTCGTTTATTTGGGAAATGACAGAGATACCAGAATGGGAAATATTTTGAAATAAGTTCCGATTTCCCGTGACGAGGGGGCAGGTTGACAATCAGCCTCGTGATATTTCCGGCAGCTGTCTGCATTAGAATAGAATCAATATATGCAATGTGTAAAGGATATTGGAACTTGCCTTTACTTAAGTAATTTGCCGTTAATCCCGGGCTGAGGGTTTTCAGGTTTATATCTTTCTTTCGATTTTTCATATTTCAAAAATAAAGTAAGTCACCGCCTTATAAGAATCAATAATTTAAAAAATATATAGAGCATTTTTTATCAGGTATAAGAAAACAAAATTGACATTAATTTGGAAAAATTATGCCACAGTATGTATTTTTGAAGTTTATACCGAAATTATCCAAGATATATGAATCCGATTTTTACAAAATCTTTAAAAAATCTTAGTAATAAATATTGGCTTCTTCAATTCATACAGATGATAGAAAGGCTTGCTTATTCAGCTTTAGTTTTACAAATGGCTGTATATATATCACAGAAAGACCTGAACGGCGGACTTGGTTTGGAGCATACCGATAAGGGCATAATATTTTTCTTTTGGGCTTTGATTCAAAACTTGACCCCAGTATTTCTTGGTGGGCTTGCAGACCGTAAAGGGAGAAAAAATATAATGATTTTATCTGTAATAATTGCATCAATAGGATTTATAACAGCTGCATTTCAAAGAGAATTTTTTCCATTTTTACTGTCATGTGCGGTCATCGGCTTCGGGCTCGGTCTATACAAGCCGGCTTTATACGGAATGATGGCAAGTGAAGTAAATGAAAGAAACAGCTCAGTGGCTTGGGGTATTAATGTAATGCTCATTAACCTTGCTGTTTTTTTTTCACCACCCCTTGCAAAATTTCTGGAAGGAGTGTCATGGGAGTTTTTTTTCATAGGATTGGGTGTTATACTTCTGATTTCTTTGATTCCCATTTCTGTCTTGAAAGAACCTAAATATGATAATCAACAAATTCACACACCTCTTCTCAAAGATACCTTTTCATCATTATTCAAGCCTGATATAATATATCCGGTTTTAATATTATCAGGTTTTATGATGATTTATATGCAATTTTACGAAACACTACCTAATTTCATTTTTGATTGGGTGGATAGTTCAGACTTAGTTATAGCCTTGAGTTTACCGAAATTTATGACCATGGAAACATCAGCAGGTACCATGATTGATTTTAAATGGCTATACAATATAAACTCAGGATTTATTTTAATTGCTGTCGTATTTGTCAATTGGTATATATCTCGCTTGAAAATTACAATCAGTTTGAATATTGGAATTTTGATTGCAGGAGCAGGTTTGTTGATTTCTGGTTGGACATCGAACGGCTCATATCTGATTGTAGGAATGTTAATTTATACTCTCGGTGAGATGATAACTAATCCAAATTACAGTAAATTTATGGCAGAAATTGCACCTAAAGAGAAGAAATCAACTTATATGGGTTTTATTAACCTTTCATTTGCCATCGGATTAGCGGGAGGTTCAATTTTAGGTGCTTATTTATACAAGAATTATGCCGAGAAAAGCTCCCTTGCAATGCAATACTTAAGAGAAAAGTTTGATTACCGTCAAGAACTTAATCATTCAAATGCACTCGAAATCCTCGGTGAATTAAGCGGAAAGAGTAGTAATGAGGTAACCGAGATGCTTTGGAATTATTATAATCCATCGAAAATATGGATTATTTTTGCTCTAATCGCAATCATTTCATCAGGTGCTTTATACATTTATTCAAAGAATAAACCAAATTTAAGTCCAAAAAGTCATTTATAATACTTTTTGATTCGATTAATAATTTATCAATAAAATGGACAACGATTTCAGAGTTTATGATAATGAAAATATATATAAAAAACATGGTTTGTCATCGCTGTATATTAGCAGTAATTAATATTTTGGACGAATGTGGTATTGCCTATAATTCGGTCATTCACGGTGTTGCTGACATTAAGGATAATTTGAGCGACAGTCAATTACATAATCTTTCCGAACGACTGAACCTAATAGGTTTTTCATTAATTAATGACAGAAGGAGCAGGATTATTGAATCAATCAAATCCTTAATAATTGAATTGATACATGATTCCAAAGAGCCGATTAAAGTCAACTTGTCAGAGTTCTTGTCGAGCAAATTGAATTATGAATATAATTACATCAGTCAACTTTTCTCCGAAATTGAAGGCAGGACAATAGAAAAATATTATATTGCTCAAAGAATAGAAAAAGCTAAGGAATTAATAGTTTATGACGAGCTTACTTTGAGTGAGATTGCCTATCAATTGGGTTATAGCAGTACAGCATACCTGAGTAATCAATTTAAGAAAGTAACCGGTCTGACACCAAGGCATTTCAAGTCTGTTAAGTCTAATAAACGTCTGCCTTTGGATAAACTGTAAATCTTACAATTTTATCACGGAATTATGTAACACTCGGCACATACATCTTTTGTATTTTTGTAACTAAGATTCTTGTGTAATTAATTTGGAGAAAGATATGTCCGAAAAAAGATCTGCTTTTATACCCTTAGGACTTGTTGACAATAAAATAGATTCTTCGGCACCAAGTGAAGTCCGAACTTCACCTGATGAAAGTTTAATCAAAAGTGTTGATGCAGTTAGGAAACCAAATATTAATAATAATCCTGACAACGAAAGTGTAAACTATCCGGTACTTAACATGACCTGTACAGCTTGTGCAGCACGAATCGAAAATACATTGAGGAATCACCCGGGAGTAAACAAGGCTGATATAAATTATGCAAATTCGACATTAAGTATTGATTTTGCATCAGAAATTACAAGTATCCAAGACATACAAAAAACCGTAAAATCAATTGGATATGATCTACTCACCGACATCAATAATACCGAAAACGACAGATATGAAAAAATTCTTCGAGAAAAATTTACTAAATTGAAAATCAATACCATCGGTGCAGTAATTCTAACTATACCTGTTGTTATTCTGGGAATGATATTCATGGATATGCCTTATTCGGATTTTATCTCTTGGGTTTTAACGACACCTGTACTTCTATGGTTTGGCAAAGATTTTTTCATAAATGCATATAAACAAGCAAAACACCTTACGACATCTATGGATACACTCGTTGCAATGAGTACCGGCACAGCATATTTGTATAGTGTGTTCAATACCGTATTCCCGGAATACTTGGAAGGCTACGGGTTACATTCCCATGTATATTTTGAAGCTTCATCTGTAATTATCAGCTTTATTTTAATCGGCAAATTACTCGAAGAGAAAGCCAAGGGAAACACTTCATCGGCAATCAAAAAATTGATAGGTTTGCAGGCTAAAACAGCGATATTGATTGATGATTTCGGCAATCATAAGGAAATAAGAATTGAAGAAGTAAAAGTTGGTAATATTCTGTTAGTCAAGCCGGGAGTAAAAATTCCGGTGGACGGACAAGTTGTCGAAGGCTCTTCTTATGTTGATGAGAGCATGATGACAGGTGAACCGAGCCCTGTACTAAAATCTGCAAAAGATTGGTTGTATGCCGGTACAATCAACCAAAAGGGAAGCTTAAAATTTCGTGCAAAAAAAGTCGGAAAGGATACTATGCTTGCACATAT
Organism: Kapaibacterium sp. (SeqCode); assembly: GCA_041677745.1. GTDB lineage: Bacteria > Bacteroidota > Ignavibacteria > Kapaibacteriales > UBA2268 > JANJTB01. The sequence continues at coordinate 2,724 of JBAYPL010000094.1, read as the reverse complement.
CATCAAATCAGTACAAGAAGCACAAGGAAGTAAAGCACCCGTTCAAAGACTTGTTGATAAAATAGCAGAAATATTTGTTCCCGTAATCATTATAATATCTATAATAACATTTTTTGTATGGATGTTTTTCGGTGGTGATTACGGTTTATCAAAAGGTATGGCTGCAATGGTTACTGTATTGATAATAGCATGTCCATGTGCGTTGGGCTTGGCAACTCCAACTGCTATTATCGTTGGTATTGGAAAAGCAGCAGAGAAAGGTATTCTTATCAAAAATGCCGAAAGTTTAGAATCTGCTGTCAAAGCAGACACGATAGTTTTAGACAAAACCGGCACGCTTACTGAAGGAAAACCGGAAATAGTTGAAATTTTCAGTAAAAAAAATGACGAATCGAAGTTGTTGATTTTATATTCAATCGAGAAGTTATCTGAACATCCTTTAGCTGTTGCTTTCGCTAATTATTTTAAACATAATCAAACTGTAAAAATTGATGAATTTGTATCTATAACGGGTAAGGGAGTAACTGCGATGGTCGGCAATGAAAGATATTTTGCAGGAAGTGAATTATTACTCAAAGAAAACAAGATTCCGATAGATAAGGATTATTCAAAAATTGCCGCTGAATGGAGCAATGAATCAAGGAGTATTATTTGGTTTGCAGATACGAGAGGTGTACATGCGATTATTGCAGTCGAGGATAAAATTAAATCTTCTACAACCGAAGCATTGGCAAAATTATCAGATATGGGACTCGAAATATATATGTTGACAGGTGATAATGAAGCAACAGCAAAATCAATTGCAAGAAAAGCTGACATTACTCATTATAAATCGGGTGTCCAGCCTAACGAAAAAGCTGACTTCATTAAAGAATTACAAGCTGATGGTAAGTATGTCATAATGGTTGGAGACGGTATAAATGACAGTACGGCATTGGCACAGGCTGATATGAGCATTGCTATGGGCAAGGGTAGTGATATTGCGATGGATGTTGCACAAATGACAATCATATCGTCGGACTTATTACAAATACCTTTGGCACTAAATATTTCGAAACAAACATTGACAACAATTAAACAAAACTTGTTCTGGGCATTTATTTATAATATCATCGGAGTACCTATTGCAGCCGGAGTGCTTTATCCTTTTACCGGGTTCATGCTTAATCCTATGATAGCAGGAGCTGCTATGGCATTAAGCAGTGTGAGTGTAGTAACAAACAGTTTACGGAAAAGATAATGAATTATAACAGTTAAAATAAATAATTACGTATTTTTTGAAAAGTTTGGGTTTAATTGATCTTACATTCATTATTTTGTAGTCATAACCTAATCGGGAAACAGAATTTTTAAGCGATGAAGTTGTAGTGGATTTAATCATTTCTGAATATCCTTGAATTTTGATACTATCTAAAACTTTTCACAAATTTACAGAAAATACCATTCCAAGGATTCAAATATAAGTATTGCTTATGTATGAGGTAGGAAAAAGTATATGGATGAACGTGTGAATTAACAGGATGAAACTGTAAATATTGAGAATGAATTCGTTTTAAAAATTCGTAGTAATTCTATTTGTCTAGAATTTGAAATCTTTTTTAAAAATGTTTTGTAACCTTTTACGATTTAGATTATCATACCACTGTAATTAATATTGAAGTTTATTGATAATGAAAATTTCGGACATCAAACAGGAACAGTTTATGAATCTCTACAACCCCATAGCGGGTAATCTGTCAGCATTTTGTTTTGCTAAAACTCACGACAGAGAAGAAGCAAAAGAACTTGTCAGCGAAACAATCCTGTCTGCTTACGAAAATTTCCACACTTTGAAGAACGAAACTGCTTTTCTGAGCTTTATGTTTTCAATAGCCTCAAATATTTTCAAAGCGAAATATAAACATAGTCAAAGATTTGTTGTTTCAGACCCAGAATTAATGGATTTGATGTATTCGGATTCAATTCAGCCCGATTCATTGGCAGATGTACGATTGCTGTACGAGGCACTTGACAAACTACCGCCGGAACATAAAGAAGCGATTTTCCTCTTTGATATAATGGGATTGAGCCAAAAGGAAATCTCACAGATTCAGAATATAACCGTACTGAATGTGAAAATCCGAATCCACCGCGGCAAGAAAAATCTTGCTGAACTTCTGAAATCAAAAACTGAAAATATTTACTCAATTGACAATAGTTTTATGGAAGTAATTGAGGGATAATGAAATGAAAAAGCATTTAAATACATATTTGAACACAGCAAAATCCGAACTCAATACAAAGCCACTTATTGACGAGAGCTCCGTCCGTAACATACTAACAAGTAGCGATGAAGGAAAAGCTGTATCAAATTATAAATTCAGAAACAATTACGGAGTACTTAAAATGGTTGCCATCGGTTCGTTAATAATTTCGCTAATGATGTATCTCATATTTTTCCTTCAAAACGGAAATGAGAAAATACCAAGTGCTGTTTATTCCGAAAATCCATCAGAAAATTCACAAGTAGAACTCGCATCAGACACTATAATTACAACGCAAGAGACAAAAAATAACGAAAAACATGAGGAAATTGATTATAGCGATAAGTATATTTTGGAATTAATCCTATCCAAGAAAGGCAGTACAATCAATATTCCCCTGATTTTGCTAAAGGATGAAGAACTGAAGGACATTGATGTTAAAGTAAATAATGGCTTTGTTGAGTTCACAACAGAATCAACT
>JBAYPL010000093.1:0-9848 GCA_041677745.1 Kapaibacterium sp. (SeqCode) | reverse complement strand
TTAGCTGTAATGCCTACCGTTGTAAGTCTTTGTGTGTTTTACAATCATGTCTTGAAGGAATGAAACTCCTATAAAGCAAAGTAATTTTGGAACACCGGTGCAAAATATGTTTTTTATAATTCACTTAAATTTCGTAATTTTGAAAATTATTTTTTATCCCTGATTAGAAGCAGGTATTTACTATGAACAAAGTAGCACTTATAATGGCGGGGGGCTTAGGTCCTAAATTCTGGCCTAAAAGCACAGAGAAAAAGCCTAAACAATTTACTCACCTTATAGGTGAAGGCACATTACTTCAAAATACATATAACAGGTTGCTGAGCTATTTCGGGAAGGAAAATATTTTTCTGGTATTGAGTTACAGCCACAGAGAACACGCACTAAAGCAAATTCCCGGACTTTCCGAAGAAAACCTTATTTACGAACCATTTGGAAGACATACTGCTCCTTGTACAGCTTTGTCCGTAAATTATATTCTTAATAAGGGCTTCAGTGATGATACCCAGCTTGCAGTTTTTCCATCAGACCATATAATATCTAACCTCGGTGAATTTTATACCAGTTTGGATATAGCTTTTAAATGTTCTGAGAGCAACAATTCGATTCTTACTATCGGCATGGAACCTACCAGACCCGAAACTCAATTCGGATATATTCAAATTGACTCTGTTGATGAACACAATTCACAATTAAATTACTGCATGACATTTGCTGAAAAGCCGGATAAAGCAACTGCCGGACGGTTTATAGAGTCAGGAGATTTCCTTTGGAACAGTGGAATATTTATTTGTCGCATAAGAGTATTTCAAGAGGCATTTACAAAATTCCTGCCGGAATACGCAATGAAATTTGCACAATTGAATCAGGTTTTTGATACTCCGAAATATCTCGAAGAGCTTTTGATATTATACAAGCAGATTAACTCAATTTCCTTAGACTACGGAATACTCGAAAAAGCTGACAATGTGTATTGTGTTAAAGCTTCATTCAATTGGAGTGATTTGGGGAATTGGGACGAACTGTACAGACAACAGTTGAAGGATGCTTATAATAACGTAATAATGGGTGATGTTGTATCAATTAATAACCGCAATTCCTTCATAATGGCTAATGGCAGGATGATAGGCGTCATAGGCATGGAAGATGTTATTATAATTGACAGTAATGATACCCTGTTAGTATGTAAGAGGGGACAATCTGAAAATGTTCAGGAAATTGTTGACTATATGAGAAGAAAACACATACATCAGTTTATCTGATAAATTTAGTATGAGAAGAAAAATTTAATCTTGGGCATTTGTGTATGAGCCCGCTAATGTTGTTTTACATCATAAACAGCATAGATATCCCGGCAACAGTTACAAATGCTCCGAAAATCGAGATGAAACTCAATTTTTCCTTGTAGAAATACCATGACAAAGGCAACACAATAACCGGTACTGTTGACATCAAAGTAGCTGCTATGCCTATCTGAGTGTTTGTCAATGCTACAAAACTCAGTGAAATACCGAGATATGGACCCATTATTGAGCCTAAGATTACTAATCTGAATGTCTTAATCTCACGAGCATACAATTTAAAAGGATTCTTGTATTTCTTCAAAATAATTCCAATCGGCAGCATGATTATCGCTGCAGACGCTATTCTGTAAAATGTAGCTGTAAGACTGTGAATATCACCGTACTCATAAGCACCTTTTGCAAAAATCAAGCCTACCGCTTGTCCTGTGGCTCCTAACAATCCGTAAATCAGACCAATTTTTGTTATTTTGAACCTGTTGTCTGCGTTAGGTTTTTCCAACACTACAACACCGATACCCGTTAGAGTAACCAAGATACCGATTATTCCCATCAACTCCATTCTTTCATTCAGGAAAAAATATGCAAGTATTGCCGCTATAGCCGGATTGATAGAATAAATCAACATGGTAAGCCTTGGACCTATCTCCTGAAATGATTTGAACAGAAATGAATCACCTAAGACAAGACCAACCAATCCGCTGATAGTCAGGAATATTATTTGATTAAGATTGACCGAGAAATCAATGGAAAAAATAAATATTGTTATTAGTAGAAAGAATGCTGCAAGCATCATCCTGTCTATATTCAACTGAACAACACCGATTCTGAAAGCGACTGTTGTGAATACTATGGATATGCCTGCCCAGAATATGGCGGCAGCAAGAGCAGCTAATTCTCCGGTGAAAGGCATTTATATCCTTGTTCCGTGTGTGTTGAAAAAATGAAGATTTTCACGATTGAATTTTACTGGTATGTTCTCACCTGCATGATACTTTATATTAATTCCGGTGCGAATGCAAAAATCAAGTTCGTTTACTTCTGCATAAATTAATTGTTCATAACCCAGAAACTCTATTCGTTCGATATTAGCAACGAAATCGGGAGTCTTATTGTCAATTTCAATGTGTTCGGGTCTTATTCCGAGTGTACGGATTTCAGGATTAATCATCATACCTGTCTCAAATTTCTGACCTTTGATAATTAAATCTTTGTCCGATATTGTGACATCGAAGAAATTCATCTGAGGACTTCCTAGGAATCCGGCTGTAAAAACATCAGCAGGTGTATTATAAACCTCGTCAGGAGTACCAATTTGCATCAATTTACCATCATTCAATACAGCAATCCTGTTGCCCATTGTCATAGCTTCGGTTTGGTCATGAGTAACATAAACGGATGTTGTTTCGGCTCTATAGTGAAGATTGATAATTTCATTTCGCATCTGTACTCTGAGCTTGGCATCTAAGTTTGATAAGGGTTCATCAAAAAGAAATATATCGGGTTTTCTAATAAGTGCTCTGCCCAAGGCTACCCTCTGCCTCTGTCCGCCGGAAAGTTGCTTTGGTCGCCTGTCGAGTAAGTCGTTTAATCCGATTATTTCTGATATGTCCTTAACTCTTTTACTTATCTCAATTTTATCTGATTTATTCTGAATCTTCAAGGGGAACGCCAAATTCTCGGCTACAGTAAGGTGAGGATAAAGTGCATAATTTTGGAAAACCATGCCAATGTTTCTCTTGCCGGGTTCTATATCATTCATTAGTTTGTCATTGAATAATAATTGACCCGAACCGATGTCTTCCAAGCCGGCTATCATTCTAAGAATGGTGGATTTGCCGCATCCCGAAGGTCCGACAAGTACGAGAAATTCATTAGGCATTGCCTCAAATGAAACATCATCAACAGCCTTGGTGCCTTTCTTGTATTCTTTAACTATATTTAATAACTGTATTTTCAATTTTGTAAATAAAAGAAATTCAAAATTAAGCATTTTCGTCATATTATCTACAAATACTTTGATTATATTTGTAAATGTAATGTTTTAAATTTATGAATAAGATTTAGAATGAGAGAAAATATTTTCAGTTTATTTATATTTTTTGCTTTATTTCTACTTGTCTCCTGTCACAAGGATAATCCTGTTATACCTTCAGGAAGAGCAGTGATATTATCAATAGATAGAGACACTTTGTCTGTTGGTGATACACTCAGATTAAGCGGTGAATTCTTAGGAACACCGAATAAAAATCTGTATCTAATGCTCGATTCGATGGTTAAAGTAGAATCACATAATTGTATTGTTTGGAATAATAATGAAATACAATTTGTAATTCCCAATGGTTCAAAAAGCGGAATGATAAGGTATGTGTCAGAGGACGATGCTATTGACAGTATAGAAGTGGGAATAAATCCGGTACCTTATTTGGAAATAATTGAAATACCTGCCGGCACCTATATAAGAGGTTCGAATTTATCGTCCTTAAATGAGCAGCCGGCCACAGAAGTTACCATCAGCAATCCATTCCTCATGAGTAAATATGAAATTACACAACGTATGTATAAAGCTGTGACGGGGACTAATCCAAGCAGGGTAACGGGTATCGAGCTTCCGGTCGAAAACGTAACATGGATAAATGCTGTACAGTTTTGCAATGAATTGTCAAAGCTCAATGGTTTGGAAGAAGTTTATACTATCACCGGTGTTGATGCTGTTGCCGATTTCAGTAAAAACGGCTGGAGACTTCCCACGGAAGCTGAATGGGAATACGCTTGTAAAGCCGGAACGAACGGCGATTTTGCTGGTTCAGGAATAATAGGCGAAATGGCTTGGTATGGAGACAATTCAGGCTTAAAGATGCACCCTCCGGGTAGAAAAAATCCAAATCAATTCGGATTATATGATATGCACGGCAATGTATGGGAATGGTGTTGGGATTATTATGACCCTGATTATTATTCCGAAGGAATGACAATTGATCCGGTTGGTCCCTCCAATGGAGAAAGAAGAGTATTACGGGGCGGCTCATGGAACGACGGCATGAATTTCTTAAGATCTTCCAACCGTACCCTGCCGGCAAACATTATCGGAAATAATGGCATAAGACCTGTAAGAATTAAATAATTAATTACGATAGGAGAATTTTTATGAACTGCGATGAAATAATGAAGAAACTTGAAGAATTAGGTAGTGAACAGATTAAAAAAATCCATATAAGCCATGGTGCGAAAGAACCTCTGTTTGGTGTTAAAGTTGGTGATTTGAAGCCTATTCAAAAGAAAGTCGGCAAAAATTATGAATTGTCACTCGAACTTTATAACACAGGTAATTCTGATGCAATGTATTTAGCCGGTTTGATTGCCGACGAGAAGAAGATGACTAAGGAAGACTTAAATGGATGGATTAAAAAAGCATATTGGTCATGGCTCAGCGAATATACTGTTCCATGGGTAGCAGCAGAAAGTAATTACGGGCTTGAATTAGCATTGGAATGGATGGAAAGCAATGATGAATCTATTGCCTCAGCCGGCTGGTCGGTTATGGGATGGATATGTGCTCTAAAAAAGGATGATGAGTTAGATTTAACTCTATTAAAGGATTTGATAAAGGTTGTTGAAACAGAAGTCCACAGTCAAGCGAACAGAGTGCGTTATACTATGAACGGCTTTATCACTGCGGTAGGCTCTTATGTATTACCGTTAAGAGAAAGGGCAATAGAAGCCGCTAAAAAAAATGGGAATATTCATGTTGACATGGGTGGTACTGCCTGCAAAGTACCCGATGCAGTCGAACACATAAATAAGTATATCAAAAGAAATCCTACTATCAAGAAAAAGAAAACTGTGAGATGTTAGTGCATTATCAGATATTTTGTTCCAGACTATGGCTGAAAATTAAATGGGAATGCTGATATTTTACTTAATGCTTGCCTTGATAGTATCATTTTTGTGTTCTATATTTGAGTCAATATTGCTTAGTATTCCTCCAACTTATCTCGAAACTATAGACAGTAAGTCGGGATACGGTAGAATTCTCAAGAGATTGAAGATGAATATTGAGAAACCATTAGCTGCAATATTAACCCTCAATACAATTGCTCATACAATTGGTGCTGCAGGAGTTGGTGCAGAAGCTGTAAAATTATGGGGAGATGCTTATCTTGCAGTAGTATCGGCTGTTTTGACTGTGCTTATTCTGATATTGACTGAAATTATTCCAAAATCAATAGGTGCTTATTATTGGCAGAAGCTGCTTCCCTTTGCATCCTACATGATTCAGTTCTTTGTTTATATTGCTTACCCATTGGTATATTTGTCTGAGTTCATAACACGACTTTTTGTAAAAGAAGACAAAAAATATGTTATTTCAAGAGAAGAAATTGCTGCGGTATCAACTCTTGCTTTTAAGTCGGGTGCTATAAGTGAAAGAGAGAGTACATTTATCCGTAACATACTGAACTTGAAAGAGATTAAGACTGAAAAGGTAATGACGCCGAGGAGTGTCATATTTGCAGCTCCGGAAAATATAACAGTCGAAGATTTCCTTGTTTTGAAGAATGTTAATTCTTTTACAAGAACTCCGGTTTATGACAATTCTCTCGATAATATAACTGGATATGTTCATAAAAATGATATACTTCGATTACTTAAAGAAAATAAGAGAAATGAATTACTTAAAGATTACAAGCGAAAATTGATTGTCGTATCGGAAGAAATAGATATATCATCGCTTTTTGATAAATTATTAAGCAAAAAAGAACAAATATCTTTGATTGTTGACGAATTCGGAGGTACTTCCGGCATAGTGACTATGGAAGATATCATTGAAACACTTCTCGGACTTGAAATATTAGATGAGCACGATGTTGATTCCGATATGCAGTTATTAGCAAGAAACAGATATTTACGTATGATTAACAAATAAAATCATAATCCAAACTGCTCATCTATGACAAATTCGCCATTGCTTATTCGCAATAGTGCTTCTCGGAGAATATCTACTGATGGCATTTTTACAAGAAATCCGTTTGCTTTCAAGTCACGGGCGGCATTAACAAATCCTTTTGTGTTATATTGGCTTAAAAATAAAATCTTCAACTCCGGATGATGTTTTCTTGCAGCTTCCATAGCCGTAAATCCATCAATTCCGGTCATTTCGATATCAAGAATAGCAATATCCGGTTTAGTCCTTTTGACTAATTCCACGAAGTCTTCACCGCTATATACATGTGATAATAAAACTGCAAACTCTATTTCATCAAGTGCTTTTTCTACGATTAAGTGTGTCAGAGGACTGTCATCAATCAGCACCACGGTCATTGACTTTTCTACTGCCATCAATTCAATACACCTTCAATTATTGAGGAAATTTACAAAACTCAGATAAATATTACTATTAACGATTGTAAGTATTTTTAAGTAAATGAATGTTAAAATTTATTTAAATTTAAGTATATTTGCCTAATTTAAACAAGTAAATTGCATACAATGTTATAAATGCACTTTACTATCGTCATTTAAAAAGATTATGTTTGATTGCAAAAAATAGCGTCATGAATATTACAAAACTGATTAACATATGTATTATAGTCTTTTGCTTTATAAGTATTTCTACCGCCAGAAGTCAATGGGCGATAATGAAAAACGATGCCGACAGCCTAGTCAGGAAGGGTACTTATCATATTTATAATGTAGAATTTGAAAAGGCAGAACAATGTTTCAAACAAATACAAGAAATGTATCCCACGCATCCGGCAGGCTACTTCCTCGATGCCATGGTCTTTTGGTGGAAGGTTACATTACATCGTGAAACAAAAAGATATGATAAACCGTTTGAGGACAGAATTGAAAAGGTGATTGAAGTATGTGATGATATTTTAGACACCAACAAGTATGATTTGACCGCTTTGTTTTTCAAAGCTGGAGCCACAGGCTACAGAGGAAGGCATTTTGCTCAGAGGGAAAGCTGGGTAAAAGCAGCCTCTGACGGAGCTTCCGCTTACAAACTGATGATACAGTGCCAAAAGTTAGCTCCTTCCAATCACGATATTATGCTTGGAACCGGAATTTATAATTATTTTGCCATTGCTATTCCGGATAAATTCCCAATGGTCAAACCTCTCATGACATTCTTCCCGAGAGGTGATAAGCAGCTCGGAATTTACCAATTGAGAGCTTCATCCAGAAAGGCAAGATATGCAGCTGTGGAAGCAAAGGTCGTGTTGTTGCAAATCTATAATTCTTTTGAAAAGGACTTTGATATCGCACAAGCTATAGCCAAAGAACTAATAGATGAATATAACAATAATCCGTATTTCCACAGATATTATGCAAGACTGCTTGTTAGAAACGGTCAGCAAGATATTTACGAAAAGGAATGGCGGGATATATTAATCAGATGCATGGACAGAAAAACCGGTTATGACAACTTTACTGCCCGTGAAGCTATGTACTACATAGGTCTTTCACTTATGAGGAAAGGTAACTATGACGATGCTCTGAAATACTTCCTCAAAGCTGATGACGGTAAGATTATTGATGATGAGGATACGGGTTTCACGGTGAATGTAAATATATTTATCGGCAATATCTATGATATAAAAAATAGAAGAGAAGAAGCCAAAAAGTATTATTCCCGGGTTTTGAATATGAAGGAGTTTGATAATTCGCATACCAAAGCAAAAGTATATCTCGAGAAAGCTTATGGGAAAAGATAAGACTATGACAGGATTGATATGTACTTTTTACGATTGTAGAAGTACGATAGTATTGCCTCTTATTACATTGTTATTAATGTGTGGAACACAGATTAATTCTGATGCAAAAGTTCTGCTCGGTATTGATGTATTACAAAAGAACAAGTACACAGAATTGAGTGGGATGAGATTGCTTCTGTTTACAAATTCAACAGGGAGAAACTCTGACGGTGTGATAACCGCAGAAGTCTTAGCTAATGATACTTCCGTGAATTTAAAGGGAATATTGATACCTGAACACGGATTTTATTCATCTATACCCGCCGGTGCAAAAATCGGTGATGACAACTTGTTTGGAAAACCCGTTTATTCACTTTACAACGATATTAAGAAACCGGGAAGCAAGTTACTTTCAGAATGTGATGCAATTGTTGTTGATATTCAGGATATCGGTGTACGTTCTTATACCTATATCAGCTCATTATTCAGGATAATGCAAGCCGCAGCCGAGAACAAGAAACAAGTAATTATCCTTGACAGACCAAATCCTCTGGGAGCCGATATAGTTGACGGAAATGTCTTGGAGGAAGGGTTCGAATCATTCGTAGGGACAGCTCCTATTGCTTATATACATGGCTTGACCATCGGAGAGTTGGCATTGATGTTCAATGAGGAAGGTTGGCTTGGCAATGGATATGTAAATAGTCTGAAATGTGATTTGACTATTATAAGGATGGAAAACTATAAACGAAATTATGTATGGGAAGAAACCGGATTGATGTGGTATCCTACATCGCCTAATGTTCCTACAGTAAACTCTGCAAGAGGACTTGCTATGCTGGGGATTTTCGGTGAACTCGGTTTTATAAGTATTGGTATCGGTACAACTACACCATTCCAGTTGCTCGGCTCACCTGATTTCAACTATAATCAGGTTATGAGTAATGTTGATGGTAAGATGCTCGGCGGCATCAATCTGTCTGAGGTAAGATTTAATCCAATATTCGGAATGTATTCCGGCAAAACTTCAAAAGGTATGTTTTTAAACTTTTATAAAGATGATAACTTTATGCCATTTTCGGCTGGAATTGAATTGATACTTGCTTTGAGAAAACAATATCCCGAGCTGTTTAATCCCGATAAAATTAAAGAAAATTCAAAAAATATGTTCGTGAAAGTTACAGGAACTAACGACCTGTTTAATGCACTTTTTAACAGGATTCCTGATGACAATATTAAGTTGATATCACGTAGGGGCTTGGATTCATTTTTGGAGTTGAGAGCAAAATATTTAATCTATGATTAAGACGACACATCCGAGTGAAATAATGAAAATTGCTTTTCTATGCACATCTGAATCTTGGGGCGGTTTAGAAATGAATGTCGTTAAACTTGCAGATAACCTTTCTAGGGAGGGGCTATCGGTAACTATATTTACTGTCAAAGATACAAAAATTCATTTAAACACGGACAAGAATCTTGTCAACTGTCGTTTACTGCCAAAGCACAGGAAGTATTTTGATTTGTTCAAGGCACGCAGATTTGCAAAAATCCTTAATAGAGAAGGTATAAGAATTCTGTTGTTTATGCACAGTAACGATACCGAGTTTGCTTCAAACACCAAGTTGTTCTACCCTGATTTGAAAATAATTTATCATCAGAATATGCATGTCGGTCGTAAGAAAAAAGATTTCTTCCATAATATTAGATTTGCTAGGTACGATTATTGGATTTGTCCCCTGAACCTTCTTGCCGATGAAGTAAAAAACTTGACGAATTTTCCACCTGATAAAGTCAGAATTATACCTATAGGAGCCGATAGTAAACGCATCGAGATGGCTAAGTCAAAAATTGA
>JBAYPL010000092.1:0-9893 GCA_041677745.1 Kapaibacterium sp. (SeqCode) | reverse complement strand
TGTTTACTGTTACCGTCAAGGATTTATCAGATGTTTCACTTGTTTCTACATCATTTGTTGCGGTTTCAAACGGCTCTTCAATTTCTGTATCATCTTCATCTGAAGTATCATTTCCGATACTCTCTGTAGATGAGTCGTTTTTATCTATTGCCAAGTCAGCTTTAGTGAAGTTTATAGTTTTTGAAGTAGTTTTTTGTGAATCATCTTGTTCCGTGTCCTTGTCATCGTCCTTTCTTCCCATTTCTAAGGCACTCATATCATCCATACTTGTAAAAGTCTCGTCTTTTAGATGTTTGAAATTTGGCTTGAAAGCAGGTATCTCAATTTCTTGTTCACTAATATTGGTTTCTTGATTATTCTTTTCGACTTTGTCATTAATTATCTCGTCACTGTCATCGTCGGATTTAAACTTGAGTTGTACTGCATCAAATGGATTACTGCTTTTAGGATTCTCACGGAAATCATTCCTGTTTATGATTATTGTCGGCTGTCTCAGACTGTTAAAAGCCGATTCTACCGATTTATCATTAATGATTTCGGGTTTAGTATCAGTAGATTCCTTATCAATTTCTGTTGATACATTTGCTTTTGCAAAATGTTCTTCAGGTTTATCAATTTGAGAGTCAGCAGTTACTTTATTTTTTTCAATTTCGGACAACTTGTCATTTATTTTTTGTGTAGATTTTTCTTTAATTTTTATTGAATAATCTTTCATTGCGACAATAAGGGCGGAAATCTTAATATCAGAACCTAAGTATAAAGTAATCAGCATGGCAAGTGATAATAGAATCAACGAACCTACGGCACCTAACAAAGAAGAAAATATTGCCGCTAACAATTGACCTATAGAACCGCTCCATTCAGGTGAGATATCAGAAATATTCCCGTCAAACAACATAAGTGTACCCATGAATCCAGAGAACAATACTGCAATGGCGAAATACATGGCAGTATTTTTAATCAACAGGTCAGATACTTTCTTACCGTTAAACAAATACCTCGACCAAGCAATGATGAAAAGAGGGACAGGCAAGAATGCAAAACCTACGGTTTTATTATAAAACAAGTCTGCAATCCATGCTCCAAACAATCCAAGCCAGTTACGAGCTGTAGCCGCCTTCGCTTCCATTATAGGATCACCTGACAGCAATCCGAATAATTCAAATAATGACACTCTTGCCTTCTCTTCATCTTTGTGAGTGTATGAAATTAATGCAAGCAACAGAAGGACGGCAAAGAAAACCAGCAAAATTGCCATCACCTTGTAATGCTTATCATAAGCTCTATGTGTTATCTTTTGATTTTTCTTTGGATTCATTTTATCTTTTTAATTCGATTAATAATCATCAATTCAGATTTTGTTCATCAAATGCCTTGATCGAGGCCATGCTACACAAAGGTACTACCGGACAGACATCGAGAGTAAAACAAAAGTCTATATCATCTGCAAAACCAAGATTGTTCAAAATTATTGCGTGGTCACGACTCTTCAGATATGCAACAAGATTTTCGGAATGAAGTTCATAAAGATTCATAGCTGTCGCTGCCGGATCGCTTATTGTCACATTATTGACCTTGCTCACTATATTGCTTATGAAAGCTCCCGCACATAACATATCCTCATAAGACAACCTTCCGTTATTACCGGCACACAAAAAGATAACCTTATGATTATCACCACTATTGAAATAATAATTGTCAAGATAACTCAGAACTGCATTTAAATTGACAAACGCACCGACGATTCTGTGCTCGGAATTTTTTGCTTTCTGAAAAATTCTTGTGCCGTTGCTTGTCGTAAGTATAACACTCTTACCTTTAATGCTGTCTTCGGTGTACTCAAAAGGCGAGTTTCCTGCATCAAATCCGGAGGGCTTGACTCCGTGTCTCTCTCCACCTAAAAATCTTACTTCCTTGCTCAAACTGCTGTAAATCTTTACTGCTTTTTCCAGACTGTCCGTCGGAATCAATTCTTTAGCACCGTTCTTCAATGCTGTTGCTACAGTCGTGCTAGCCCGCAATACATCAATCATCACTACAGCTGCTTCATCGAACAGGCTTTCGTGTTCAGGAAAGAACGGAGTCAGATATGCATCAATTAGCAATGCCATTTGTCATTTTCCTCGTATGTCCATATATTTAATACTAACATTTTAAAAAAGATTTTCCAAAATGTATCTTCTGCTGCATTTAAAATTAATGATTTTTTTTCAAATATAACAATTTTCCTGATTAATGTTATTCTAATACACTAATTCTTTAGTTAAAATGTTTTATTTTTGATTTGATGACATTATTATAAATCGGAAATTCATCTTGAAAAAGTTAATTTTAATTGCAGGACCTTGCCTTGCGGAATCCCGTGAAGTAATAGACGAGACTGCCCGAGCTCTGAGCAGTTTTATTGCCGGGAGTAATATAGATTTTTATTTTAAAGCATCATACAGGAAAGCCAATCGTTCGAGTATTGATTCATTTTCAGGTGTTGGCGACAGAAGAGCATTGGAATGGATAGCCGAAGCCGGAACTAAATATAATTTGAAGACATTAACCGATATTCATCTTCCTGAAGAAGCCGATTTTGCAGCCGAATTTACAGACTGCTTACAAATTCCCGCATTTTTAGCTCGACAGACCGACCTCATAATTGCTGCATCAGAAACCGGTAAAGCAGTAAATATTAAAAAAGGACAGTTCATGGCACCGGAAGATATGCACAAAGCAGCTGCCAAAGCAGCATCCACAGGAAATACTAATATCATGCTGACCGAACGCGGTACATCATTTGGTTATCACGACTTGGTCGTAGATTTCCGCTCATTTCCCATCATGAAAGCAAGTTCCTACCCTGTAATTTTTGATGCTACCCACTCTGTTCAACAACCTTCTATAGGTGCAGAGTCCGGCGGTAAGCCTCAATTCATAGAAGTATTGACGAAATCTGCAATAGCTGCCGGAGTTGACGGAATATTCTTTGAAACACATCCGAATCCCATGAATGCAAAAAGTGATTCTGCTACACAACTTCCATTAAGCCGAGCTGAGGATTATATCAACGGAATTATTAAATTATTCAACTTCGTAAACAGCTGATATTGAACAGATTATTATACATATTCTCATTGATTATTACAATTGAACTGTGTTTCTGTGTAAACCATGTTTACGCCCAACCTCGTACAATTGAATTGAAGTATGCAGACAGTCTGGTCGGTTCATTAACACCGGGGATGGAGTTCCGCGAGTTTTATGGAAATGTACAATTTAAACACGGTGATGTTGATGTTCGTTCGGATTTTGCCAAACAATATCAAATCGAGAATAAAGCCGATTTACTCGGGAATGTAGTTATCACACAACGCAGCTTGGTATTAAAATCACCTAAAATTTTATATAACGGCAATACATCGGTTGCAAACGCATCAAACGGAGTTTCTATCAAAGAATTGGAAACATTCTTGAAAGCTGATGCCGGTACTTATAACACCTTGACGCGTATTGCAGAATTTGACAAAAATGTATTTATTGAGGACGACTCTGCAAAAATAATTGCTGATTTTATCATTCATAATAGAAATGACAGAAGAAGTAATGCTTTCGGAAATGTGTGGATAGCCGGAAAGTTTACTAATGCTCTCCTGCGATGTGATACTTTGCTGAACATACCTCAAGAAAATTATTCCTTTGCAGTTGGAAGACCTTTACTCATACAAATTGATTCTACTTTATATGATATTGATTCTTCCATGGTTACCGATGATTCTACGGTAGTAACATTCGCAGAGTTCCGATTCGATACACTATCGGTTACAGCTGACACTATGCATGCCTATCGTGAGCTCTATAACGAAAGATATGTATTCCGAGGCAATGTTGAGATAATTCGCGACAACATCAAAGCTATTGCATCAGAGGCAATTTTCTACAAAGACGAGGACTGTATCATACTGAACGGTAAGCCGACTATATGGTACGACTCAACACAACTTTACGGTGATTCACTCGTGATTAGGTTGCCCGGCAAGGAATTGAAGAGCATAGAATCTTATGGCAATGCAATCGCTGTTTCAAGAAATGATACAATCTCAACCAAAAGGTTAGACCAGATAATGGGTAACAAAATTATCATCAGTATTGATTCGGCAAGAGTACAAAACATCACAGGTATTGGTGATGCTAAAAGCTTGTATTTCTTCAGAGATGAAGAAGGAGAAAGCGGTGCCGACAGAAGGTCAACAGATACTATTAAGGTTGTCTTCAATAATGGTGAAGCAGAAGACATAATTTGGCTCGGCATGACCTTTGCAGAATTTTTCCCGGAAACTTTTGTTTACGGAAAGGAAGAATCATATTATCTGCCATTATTCCAATGGAAAGATGAGCAACCCCAAAGCAATGTGATTGATTTCCCTTATGAAAGGTTTGCAGTATCACAAAAAAAATATTAATTTAAGTTTTTTAGGTAACTTATTAAGGTTTAAATTGTCATTAATTATTTGATTACCTTCAGTTTTGATTTTAAATTTATTAAATTTGAAATATTACATTTTACAAAAGAAAATAATTTTAATAATAATTTGATACAATTATGAGAAATATAAGTAAATACACATTTTTATTCACATTATTTATGCTGACTGTTCATACTGTTGACCTGTTAGCCAAGAAACCATTTACACACGAAGACGCCATGAAATTTCGGGCAATACGTTCAACAGCCGTGGCGGATAACGGCAAATGGGTTGCATATTCAGCAATACCGGATCGTGGCGATGGTGAGCTCTTTGTAGTATCTGATTCAGATACCAATAAAATTGTCATAGCTCGCGGTGACCGTCCTGTATTCAGTACTGACGGAGTATGGATGGCTGCCGTGCTAAACCCCAAAGCACTCGAAGTCGAGAATGCAAAATCACCCAAAGACAGACCCAAACAAGGAATGGTACTCCTCAGAACATCAACGGGTACTATTCATGATTTTGAAAATATTAAATCCTTTGAATTCAGCAACGACTCAAAATGGCTTGTTTACCACAGTTATAATGATGACAACGAGAAAAGCGAAAAAATGAAAAAGAAAGCCATAGGCTCGGAGTTTAATCTGCGTCATCTTGCATCGGGTACAGAAATTAAAATCAACCACGTAACTGAATATATTTTAGACAGCAGCTCAAACTTTTTGTTCTACACAATATCAAGCCCTGACGGCAAACGAGACGGTGTCTTTCTAAGAAACCTGAAAGATGAATTCGCTCCCGAAACTGCAATAAACAAAATCGAGAATACTTCATTTTCTGCAATAGCTTGGAATGATGACAAAAATTCATTGGCTTATATCTCTGCTCCTCTCAGAAAAGACGGCAGAACAGACAACGGTTCATTGATAATTTGGGAGAGAATCAGACCTCAAATCACAAAATTTGCAGTTACATCATCACAGGTCAAAGAAGGCTGGTACATACCTGCAAACAACAAGACTCAATGGACTGAAGACGGATTCAAATTGTTTTTTGGAGTAAAACCCTTATCTGAGAAAGACACCTCAGATGTTGAGGACTTAACTTTCACGGATTCGAGTTTCTATAACTCAGACTCTATACTTTCAAATTCTGACGACCTGATATGGCACTGGAACGACCCCAGAATTTCGACACATCAAGTGAATTGGTGGAAAAAGAATAAAGACAGAACTTTCACATCTGTATATGATACTAAGACTAAGAGTTTTTACCAATTGGGTGACTTGGATTTCCAAGATGTCAAGTATAGTGACAATTCAATATTTACTATCGGTTATGACGACTCAAAGTTCATCAAGGAATCCACCTGGGGCGGCTGGTACTACGACCTTTATGTATTCGATTTGAATAATGGTGAAAGGAAAAAAATAGCTGATTCCATAATTGAGCAAGCACATTTATCGCCGCTCGGCAACCATGTAGTATTCTTTAAGAACAGACATTGGCATATTTATGACACTGAGACCGGTAAGCTTACAAATATCACAGAGCAACTGAAAATTCCCTTTCATGATGTTGACCAAGATATCCCCATGGAACCCGGCAGCTACGGCATCGGTGGGTTTACCGAGCTGGATAAACATGTGTTTATCTATAATAAGTACGATATTTTCAAATTCTTTTTAGCAGACCATGGTTCGTTTATAAATCAAACAGCTTCACAGGGTAACAGAGCAAAAATTACTTTCAGATTCAAATGGACTGACCCGAAGAAAAAAGTATTGAA
Source organism: Kapaibacterium sp. (SeqCode) (assembly GCA_041677745.1). Lineage (GTDB taxonomy): Bacteria > Bacteroidota > Ignavibacteria > Kapaibacteriales > UBA2268 > JANJTB01. The sequence goes on along the minus strand of JBAYPL010000092.1, from coordinate 3,647 downwards.
GGAACGTGATACTATTTACATGCACGGTTACAGCAATATTTACAAGACAACAAATTTGTATTTCCTTGAGACTCACATAGCAGGCGGAATAAATGTTTGCCATGAGACCGGTTTCGGTTTTGTCGAAGGCAAAAATCACTTCTTGGTTGCTAAGCCGAGAAAAGCAAATAGGATTGTTTACACCAGAGAAAGCTTTGATGAATTTCCCGATTTAATGATGTCCGACTTATTCATGGACACAATTCAAAGACTATCTGACGTAAATCCTAATATGAAAGATTTTATTTGGGGTAAAAGCGAACGAGTTCAGTGGGTTACCCCCTTGGGTGACAGCCTTGACGGTTATCTGATAAAGCCGGATAATTATGTTGAAGGCAAGAAATATCCGGTACTTGTTTATTATTATGAAAGATTTTCAGAGCAGACATACAGATTCTATCAACCGAGAATTAATCATCGTCCAATTTATCAAGTATATCTTGGGGAGGGCTATTGTGTGTTTGTCCCCGATGTTGTTTACAAGACTGGAAGACCCGGGACAGATGCAGTTGATGCTATCAGCTCCGGTGTCAAGATGTTGATTGACAAAGGAATTGCCGATCCTGACAAATTAGCAGTACAAGGACATTCATGGGCAGGTTATCAGACAGCATATCTGGTTACTCAAACCGATTTATTCGCTGCCGCGAGTGCGGGCGCTCCTGTAGGCAACATGACGAGTGCATACAGTCAAATTCGTACAGAATCGGGACTTGCCAGACAATTCCAGTACGAAAAGTATCAGAGCAGAATCGGCGGGAACTTGTGGGATTCTCTCGACAGTTATCTGCGTAATTCACCGGTTTTCCATGTTCAGAACAGTAAAACTCCGCTGCTTATACTTCACGGAAATATTGATGAGGCAGTTCCATTTGCTCAGGGTGTCGAGTTGTACTTAGCTTTTAGAAGATTAAGTAAGAATTGTGTTATGGTGGAATATCAAAATGAACCGCACCATCCAAGAAAATATCAAAACAAACTGGATTGGGCAGTCAAGATGAAAGAGTGGTACGACCATTATGTCTTAGGTAAGCCTGCTGCTAAGTGGATTTCCGAGGGTAGAGTTTACATGGGAGATAAATGATGAAAAGTGTTGAATATTGGATTAACAATCTAAATTTACAAACACACCCCGAAGGAGGTTTCTTTGCTGAAACATATCGCTCTGATGAAGAAATTTCAAACGATGCTCTGCCCGAACGCTATGATTCGGGCAGGTGCTTTTCAACTTCTATTTTTTTCTTATTGACCAGAGACACTTATTCAAAGTTTCATAAGCTCAAAAGCGACGAAATTTGGCATTATAATTACGGTGGTAAACTAAATATTTATTGTATCGAACCTGATGGTAAGATGACTGTGCATTCTTTTGGTCCCGATATTGATAAAGGTGATAAATTGCAGTTTACTATACCGAAAAACACCTGGTTTGCTGCCGAAGTAAGCGAAGGAGAATATGTCTTGCTTTCATGTACTGTTGCACCCGGATTCGATTTTGATGATTTTGAATTAGCGGACACAACTGCATTGATTGAAACATTCCCGTTACACAGCAACATTATTAGTCAATACTCTTAAAACGGATTTATTATGAAATTTAAAATTGTTCAAGTTGAAAATCAAACACAAAAGAAAAAATTCGTAAATTCCCAATGGAATTTCTATAAGAATGACCCGAACTTTGCTCCACCCTTGAAAATGGACAGGATGAAATTGCTCGATGAAAAGAAAAACCCCTTCTATGAGCATGCAGAAATACGGTTGTGGTATGCTGAATCCAACAACAACATCATCGGCAGAATCGCAGGTATTATTAATCACAATCACAACAAATTGCATAATGATAAAGTTGGATTTTTTGGTTTCTTCGAGTGTATTAATGATGTTGATACCGCATCGGCTTTGCTGAATACTGTTGAGGACTGGTTACGAGCAAAAGGGATGGATACAATGCGTGGACCTGTCAATCCATCAATGAATGATGAAGTGGCTATGCTTATAGAAGGATTTGACGAGCCGGCACGAATACTCATGCCTTATAATCCGGCATATTATCCACAATTGATGGACAAGTGCAACATGGTCAAAGCAAAAGACCTTCTTGCTTACAAGCTGCTTTACGAGAAGTATATTACCGATAAGATGAAACGACTTCAAGGTGTAATTCGTGAAAGGCATAAGGTTACATTTCGTGATGTTAACTTTAAGGATAAAGTTCAATTTAAGAAAGATGTTGACACACTGAAGTATATATATAATAAGGCATGGCAGCCAAACTGGGGTTTTGTCAAGATGACCGATGCCGAATTTGATTTCATGGCAAAGGATCTCAAACCGGTAGCTGAACCAAGATTATCATTTATAGCCGAAATTAACGGTAAGCCTGCCGGTTTTCATCTCGGACTGCCCGACTTGAATCAGGTGCTGATTCATAATAAGAGCGGTGGTATGCTAAGTGGAATTTGGCATATTCTCACGAAAAAGAAACAAATAAGCATTATGCGAATTATCGTGCTCGGAGTTTTACCGGAATACCAGCGTACCGGTGTTGATGCTGTTATTTACTACGAATCCGGTGAAAGAGCACACAAATTAAATATGGATATTGGTGAGGCTTCTTGGATTCTCGAGGACAACGAAATGATGAATCGCGGATTGACAACGACTATGAGTGGCGAAGTTTATAAAAAATACCGTATCTATGACAGAGAAATTAAATAATCAAAAGCGGCTGCCGATGATAACCCCGACAGCCGCTTTTTTTTTACATTTGACTTTGATTCTATAAAAAATCCGATACTACTACATCTTTGAATGTAAAGACAGGTTTCTGGCTAAGCTTGAAGTCAGATTTCGACGATTATAAGCAGCTGCATTCTGCTTATCAGGAACAGGAAGAGAGCCGGATTTCCATAAATCATACATTTCCGCAAAAATTTTCGCAATCTTTTTTACATCCTTAGAGCCCGCTGTGAATCCGGCTTTAGTATCATTGACAATAGAAGCCATTTGTCCTTGTGGACCGATATAGAATATCGGTTTTTCGGCACCGATATACTCATATAATTTTCCGGGCGTCCTGACTGTATCGTTAACAGTCATCCATAGTACATCTGAATCAATCAGTTGGCGTACAGCATCTCTGTGATTTAAGTATCCCGTGAGTGTACATATATCATCAAGTTTATACTTTTTAATCAGCTTAGTGTGACTATTGCGCATCAGACCTACGAATCGCAATTCAATATCTTGCCGTGCAGACGGATTTTTCTTTAGGAACTGATTCAGTCCTTTTAAGAAATATCTCGGAGTTCTGTCATCCTGAAATAGACCGCTGTGTGTCAAAACAAATTTACCGCTTGAAGGGTCTGTATCATTGCCGGATGCTGCTGCTTCGAAATCCTCTGCATCATAACCATGCGGAATTATCACAACATCATCATGAGACAGGAATCTGTACCTTTTTAACAGTAATTCTTTAGCATGGCGGGTAGTAACGAAGGCTCGTTCAGCAAAAGTTAAGATTGATTTTTCAAGATTGATATTGTAATTTTTATGCCAAATTGTCGGAAAGAAATGAAACGGATTGTCCACCCAAGTGTCCCTAT
>JBAYPL010000091.1:0-9902 GCA_041677745.1 Kapaibacterium sp. (SeqCode) | reverse complement strand
CAGCTACAAAATCAAGAATAGCAGAAACACCAGCCAAAGTCTTCGAAGAAGCAGCAAACACCGGGAATATATCACGTTTCAAGAACGCTTTTTTCAGTCCGGTTGATAATTGTTCATCGGTAAGACTGCCCTCTTCAAAATAAATACTCATGAGCTCTTCATTTGTTTCGGCAACAGATTCTATAAGTTCGTTCCTCAAGCCTTCGGCAATTGACATTTCATCTGCGGGAATATCACTTATTTCAGGCTGAGTGCTGTCTTTATAACTCAGCATTTTCATTGATAATAAATCAATAATCTTATTAAAACCGTTACCCGGATTTAATGGATATTGAAATGCAGTTACTTTATTTCCGTATTGTGATTTTAAATCCTGCAAGACCTCATCAAATTTGCTTTGGTCATTATCCAATTTATTGATAACATAAAATACGGGTTTATTTAATTTGTTTGCATAAACCAATCCGTTTTCTGTACCGACCTCTATTCCGTTGGAGGAGTTGATAACAATCATTGCAGTATCACAAACATACATCGGTGCTATCATTTCTCCGATATAATCATCATAGCCGGGGGTGTCTATAATATTAATTTTCTTATCATTATGTTCAGCAAAAAGTACACTGCTGAATACCGAGCAGTTTCTTTCATGTTCGAGTTCGTGAAAATCAGATACAGTGTTATTATCCTCTACTGCCCCGATTCTTGTTATAGAACCCGTATGGTGAAGCATAGCCTCAATCAACGAAGTCTTGCCGGCGCCGGCGTGTCCGGCTATTGCAAGATTTCGTAAACTCCGTGTTTCGTACACTTTCATAAACAAAACTCCAATTTTAACTTATTTTTTTCAAATTAGTCACAAAACAAAGTCCAAATTATGCAATTATTATGAATTATGAAAATTATTTTTAAAATTTCAACACTTTTCTGCGTCTTTTACTTAATTTTAGGCTTAAAATGAGTTTTGAACTTAATAAATATGTAAAAATTATAAGATATAAATTAAACAACGGACTCGATATAGTTTTACTAAATAATCCGAAAGCTCCTATTGTAAGCATGAATTTGTCCTATAAAGTCGGCTCAAAAGATGAAAAACCCGGCAGAAGAGGCTTTGCTCATTTATTTGAACACTTGATGTTTGAAGGCTCAAAACATATACCCAAAGGTGAATTCGATAAAATTTGCTCAACAGCCGGCGGTACTAATAATGCCTACACAAGCTACGATTATACTGCTTATACAATGACGATTCCTTCTCATCAGATTGAACTTGCTCTCTGGCTCGAGTCAGACAGGATGTATAATTCCGAGATTTCGCTGCGGGCTCTTGAAACCCAGCAAAAAGTGGTTGTAGAAGAAATTTTACAGACTATCGAAAATCAGCCCTATGGCAGATGGAGAGAACATTTAGCTGAATCAGCATATAAACCAGAATGTTCATATTCATGGGAGGTTCACGGCAGTAAGAAGGATGTTGCCGAATCAACTCTCGATGATGTTGAGGACTTCTTCAAAACATTTTACAAACCCGATAATGCTTGTCTCGTTATAGCCGGTGACTGCAATCCTGATGAGACTATGAGTTTGGTTGAAAAATATTTTAAATCCGATGTAATTAAGCATGAAATAAAAAGAAATAATTTTTCCGAATCGTATAAATTAAAAGGTGCTCATAAAGTTACTTATGATAATGTACCGCTGCCGGCAGTATTTATTTCGTTTCACCTTGGAGATTTTAAGTCCGAAGAACTTTATACTGCTGATGTGTTGTCCTATATGACCGGTATCGGAAAAAGCTCTGAACTATATAAAAATCTCGTATATGACAAACAAATAGCTTCACAGGTAGGGGCTTTTGTTGATAAGCGTGAACATTGCTCACTATTGACATTTTATGCTGTTGCATCTAAGCCCCTTGTTTCGGCTGATGAGCTTTCAGAGGAAGTATATTACGAACTTGAAAAAATAAAGATTAATAATTATGACGATCAACTTTTGTTCAAGACACGAAATTTACTGACCTCACAAATGGCTAATGAAATTCAGTATTCACATGGACTAGCAGACATGGTCGGAAATTTTACTTTGTTTAGAAATAAACCGGAAATGATTTTTGATGTATTGGGAAAATATGATAGTGTAAGCACCGAACGTATTGCCAGTTTGGCAAAAAAATATTTGAACCGAGAGGAGTCCATAAGGATTGATGTTTTACCTAAGGAGATTTCCTGAGAAATGATTTCGTGTAATTATAACAAATTATTGATTATTATTTCTGTTTCGTTAAGTATTTTGTTAATAGAAAACACTAATTCATTATCCAATCCTTACAAGTTTGACGATTCGAACCGAAATATTTTTTTAACAGGTGCGGGTCTAATCGGGCTTGGATTTAATTTAAGCAATAATGAATTAACACCCCTGTCGGATTTTGCTATTGAAGAACTTATGAAATCTGATATTCTTTCGATTAATAAGATTTCAGTTGATAATTACAACAATACAAATGCCTTAATAAGTGATATATTATTAGGAATTTGTCTTGCGGTTCCGGCGGGTCAAATTTTCGACGGACGGGTCATAAATGATTGGAGTACCTACGGCATGATGTATATTGAAACAGGAATGTTCAGCATAGGTGCAACAACGATAACAAAAAATATTGTCCGTGACCCGAGACCCTATGTATATAATCCGAAGGTCCCAATTGAAGAGAAAAAAACAAAAGATGCAAGGTTATCATTCTTTTCAGGACATGCCTGTCTTGCATTTGCCGGAATGACTTTTTTTGCTGAAACATACAGTAAATATTATCCTGAAGCCTCTAATCATAAATTAATATGGCTTGGTTCAATGTCTCTTGCATCTGCAACTGCCTTGCTAAGAGTATTCTCCGGCAGACACTTCCCTGTGGATATTTTAATAGGCTCGGCTATTGGTTTTGCAGTCGGGAAATTGGTGCCCCTTAGTCATGAGAACAATGACTATGTGTCCGGAAAAGTTGAATTTATTAACAATAAGTTTTTTAGTCTGTCATTCAATCTATAAAAAAAATGAACATGAGAAATATAGAAATTATGGCACCCGCAGGCTCGTATGAATCGCTGTATGCCGCTATCAATGCAGGAGCTGACTCTGTCTATTTCGGTATAGACAAATTAAACATGCGAGCTAAATCGAGTGTAAACTTTACCATTGAAGATCTTCGTAAAATTGCCGATATCTGCCGTACAAAAAATATAAAGTCTTATGTTACACTTAACACCGTGATGTACGATAAGGACTTTGAAATGTCCTGTGAAATCATGGATGAGTGTTTAAAAAACGGTATCAGTGCAATAATTGCATCTGATATGTCTGTAATGGAATATGCTTCAGAAATCGGTCTGGAAATACATATTTCTACTCAGGTCAATATTACTAATAAACGCTCACTGAAATTTTATTCAAAGTATGCAGATGTAGTTGTTCTTGCCCGTGAATTAAATTTGAATCAAGTAAAGGAAATTTCGGATTACATCATCGAAAATGATATCAGAGGTCCTTCAGGAAGCCTTGTTAAAATTGAAATGTTTGTTCATGGTGCTCTTTGTATGGCTGTTTCCGGTAAATGTTATATGAGCTTACATGAATATAATAAAAGTGCCAACAGAGGCTCATGTCTTCAGAATTGTAGGCGTACATATACGGTGACTGACACTGAAACCGGAGCAGAGCTTGAGATTGATAACGAGTACATAATGTCCCCCAAAGATTTGAAAACAATTCATTTCTTGGACAGAATTCTTGATGCAGGTGTCACTGTATTAAAGATTGAAGGAAGGGGAAGGGCTCCCGAGTATGTCAAGCGGACAGTAGAATGCTATCATGAAGCAGTAGAAGCCTACTTAGACGGAACCTATTCGCCGGATAAAATTGAAAACTGGAATCAAAAACTTTCGGAGGTCTATAATCGAGGTTTCTGGGATGGGTATTATTTAGGCCAAAAGTTGGGAGAGTGGAATTCAAAACACGGCTCTAATGCAACAAAATATAAGACTTACATTGGTGATATCAGTAATTATTTCAAGAAGTCACATGTTGCAGAAATTACACTAAAAGCCGGAGGACTGCAACTTGGTGATGAAATTATTGTAACTGGTACGAGTACAGGAGTTTGGGAAGGAAATATTGAAGAAATACGAAAAGAAAATGAACCTGTTTCAAGTGCAGAAAAGGGTGATGTCATTTCTATTCCTGTATCAACATTGCTGAGAAGAGGCGATAAGGTTTATATTTGGTTGTCAAGGGTTGAAAAATAATTGATTTTATTCTTTGTTTTATGATTGTAAATATGTAATTTTGCAATCATATAATTGTTGTTTTCCAAGAAATGAAAATTCCGGAAATAATAGCAAAAATTAAAACAATTACAGGCACGAGTAAATCTGAATTAACAGTCGTTACAGTGCTTCTTATCGGTTTACTTATTGGTTCATCAGTAAGATACTTTGATAAAGACAACAGATATAAAGATAGAGTCAATCCGGAGGTTTTTCGCTTGCTTGACTCCCTTGCTGAGGAAGCCGCTCGAACTTATACAGGAACAGATATTTCAAATAATCCCTTTATTGATACTAATGAAGCGACACAATCTAATGTGTTGAAATTAAATACACAGCCCAATCCATCTACTGTTAAGAAATACTCAAAAGCTGAAAGATTAGTTAATGTCAAGATTGACCTGAATAATGCTTCAAAGTCAGAACTTATGAAACTGCCTAACATAGGAGAGAAGACAGCCGTCGCAATTCTGAATTTCAGAAAAGAGCATAGATTTGAAAAGCCGTCAGATATAATGAAAATTAAAGGAATTGGCGTTAAGAAATTTGAATCTATGAAAGAGTTTATTGAAGTTAAGTAAAAAAGTGCTAATTTTAAATTTCATGAATGTGCAAAAAAATAAAAAGAGTTTATTAATTTGAGGAAAATATGATTAGAACAACAAGATTTAACGCAATTCATAAGGAATTGGGCGCCAAAATGGTAGAATTTGCAGGATTTACCATGCCTATACAATATCCTAAAGGTATCATTGCAGAGCATAACACTGTAAGAGAAAAAGTTGGAGTATTTGACGTGTCTCACATGGGTGAATTTGAGATTAAGGGAAAAAATGCTCTTGACTTCGTTCAGAAAGTTACTACCAACGATGCATCAAAGCTGAGTATCGGTGCTGTCCAATATTCTGCTTTTTGCTATGAAGACGGTGGTATTGTTGACGATTTGTTGGTTTATAAGCTCGGAGATGAGCATTACATGATGGTCGTAAACGGTGCAAACGAATACAAGGATTGGGAATGGTGTTCAAAGAATGCCGAAGGATTTGACCTTGAGCTGATTAATTCATCAGATTCGTTTAATTTGTTGGCTGTTCAAGGACCTGCATCAAGAGAGACAGTACAGAAACTTTGTTCTGAAGATTTGAGTGAAGATGCTTTAAAATTTTATCATTTCGTCAAAGGTAAAGTAGCCGGATATGATATGATAATTTCGAGAACCGGTTACACGGGTGAGCTGGGTTACGAATTATACTTCCAGGGTGGGGAAGATGTCGCCCGTGATGTCTGGAATAAACTGTTCGATGCAGGAGCCGACTTGGGTATCGAACCTGTTGGTTTAGGTTGCCGTGATACACTAAGACTTGAAAAAGGATATTGCCTCTATGGAAATGATATAGACCAAACAACAAATCCGCTCGAAGCAGGTTTGGGCTGGATTACTAAATTTTCAAAAGGCGAATTTAACGGCAGTAAGGTACTGGCTCAAGTCAAGGAAAATAAACCAAGCAGAAATTTAGTAGGTTTTGTAGTTGCAGCTGATAAGTTTATTGCCCGTCACGGATATAAAATTTTCAGCGGCGATAATGAAATAGGTTTTGTTACAAGTGGTAACCTTTCTCCAACCCTTAATAAAGCAATAGGTTTGGCTTATGTTAAGACTGAATTTAAGAGCCCCGGGACTAACATTGAAATAGAGGCACGCGGAAAAAGATTTGTTGCTGAAGTAATAAAATTACCTTTTGTGTGATTTATTAAGTAACAGTTAAATACAGAAACGGAGTAACAATTTTCATAGTTACTCCGTTTTCATAATTGATGAATTCCTAAGAGTTGCTTTATTTTACTATTAAGAATTTACGTACTTGATTGATAGTTGGAGTGTTCAAATGAATATAATATACACCGCTTTCAAAATCGGCATTATCCAATTTGATATCAAAATCTCCTACTTGATAATTAATATCAAATTCTTTCAGTAGCTTGCCGTAAGTATTATAGAGTGACAATTTAGTCAATCCTTTTTCAATCAATCGTACTGAAATGCTTGCTTCACGGTCTGAGGGATTCGGACTGATAGCTGTGATTCCGGCGTATTGGCCGTTTGGATTAAATAATCTGGTACCTCCTTCGTAGCATACCCCGAGTGATTTGAAACTGCCGTTTTGAGTTGAGATATTAACTCTATTATCTTTTAAAGTAACGTTTTCAATTATGAGGTCTGATGTTTCGGAATTGCCGAGTCCTGTCATGAAACTAATTTCCATCAACGATGAGTCTTCCCTTTCACCGATTTTGATATTATCAATTTTCAAAATGCCCGTTCCGCCGGCTGATGTAAATTCATAGTCACCTAAAGGAAGCAGTAGGGTAGAGTTATATACTATTTCAAAGCTGATATTGCCGATTTCATTCATGTCGGAGAAGTTATGGTCTGTAATTACTATAGGAATCGTAACAACATCACCGATATATGCTTCATGTTCAAAAATTCCGAGACTTAGATTCAAATCAACAGAAGAAGAGGCATTAATTAAAATGTCTTTACTTATGTTGCACTCAGATTCTAAAACATTGATTATTCCCTCGTAGTTTTCGATTGGCTCGTTCAGAGTAAGTCTGCCGTTGATTGTTGCTTCCTCACCAGACCCAAGAATTAGTGATGATTGTGACAGTAATATATTACTGTCATGCGAAATCTGATATTCTGCTTTCTCATATCCATCATTTTTTATAGAAAATTCAAAATCAGCAGGTTCATTTAAGCTTAAATTACCTAAATTTATGTTTTCCTTATCTAATTGAAACATATTCGGGAAGTACTCACCGTAGAGAACAATTTCAAGTTGAGAATTAAATTCCGAATTACTTTCAATTATCAATACAGCATTTTTAAACCCCGGTGATTCAGGTTTAAATAATATTTCAGCATCAACGAAGTTACCGCTTTCGATTTGGAAAGAATTATCAATATTTATCTCAAAGTCATCTGAATCCAATCCTTCTATTCTTGAACCGACAATTTGCAAAGTTTCATTACCGATATTTGAAATTCTCAAATTCTTGACATCTTCGTTGTTGCAACGAAGTATTTCAAAATCTTCCAAGGAGGTGCTTATCATAGGATTGTCAAGTTTTCTAACCGAAAGTTTCAAGTCAACTGTTCTGGAAAATTCGCATAAAGTATCACGAATAACAATAGATTCGGTATAATCACTTTCAACATCTGTACCCTCAAAGAAGACTTCAATCTCCTTGGATTGCTTTTCCAAAAGAATAAAATCATAGGCGGATAAAGTAAATTTATCGTTACCTTCAATGATAAACCTGCTGCTGTAATTTCCCGAATTCGTAATAGTAAATTTTGCATCAGCATCATTATTAATATTTATGATACCAAAATCTATGAATTCCTTGTCAATTTCGGGACCTGAACCATTAATTCGAATCATCAAGGGAACACTTGTAATGCTATCTGGCTGTGAGTTGCTGTAAATAAGCATTTCGGAACTATTTATTCCGAGATGGTTAGAGGAAAAATTCACGGTTAATGGTGAGGCTCTGTCAGGAGCTATAATGATGGGATATTCAGTATCAACAGAAAACGCAGAAGCGTCTGCTCCGATAAATTCGATATTATTTATCACGAGTGTGTCTCCACCCATGTTTGACAGTTGAATGACTGTGCTTGTTTCCTTCTCGCAGAACAAATCTCCAAATTGGTTGTCAAATACCATTATTGATGGATTTGGGTTTACACCTTCACCGCCGAGATTAATTATTACAGGATCATCAGAACCCTCAAAATAAAATTCTAAAGTGCCGGATGTCCTACCTTTAATTGAAGGTGAAAAACGTAAGTCAATGAATGCTGTATCGCCAGATTTGATTTCGAACTCTCCTCCACCCGACAATGTAACGAAATCCTTATCATTAGGTTTATTATGCCTTGTACCGGTTATTAAAATTGATTCATCACTGGTATTTCTCAATGCAGGAATTTTCGATAAATCTTTATCAGTACCTACAAGTACTTTACCGAAGTCAACATTACGTGTTAGCAATTGTAAACTTGGAATCTTACCGACACCTTGTATAGTATGATTTATTACGTTAAACTGTGTATAAATTTTGACTTCTGCTGTATGTAAACCTACTCTACTTGGTGAAAACCTGAACTCGGCATCCATATTACTTTTACTTTCTACGGTTAATGCAATACTCGGACTCACGACAAAGAAAGCATCTTTGTCATCACCGACAATAACCAATGAATCAACATCGAAATCATAATCACCTGAGTTGATAACATAATCTAATATTAGAGAATCTCGTGCAGTACCGATAAAAGCAGAACCCATGTCAATATCTTTAGATGCTCCGGTAGGTACGACAATTGACCAATTAGAATTTGATACATCTGACTGAAGACCGTCAGCACCACCTCCGGCAGCCCAGATGAATAAATCCATTTGGCTATCATGTGATAATATCGTTTCACCGTTGAAATATCCTACTAAAATATAAGTTCCTACCACATAAGCATTTCCCCATGAGTCCAATGCCAAGGCTCTTCCGGCATCCTCATAAGGACCTCCTCCATCAAGAACAGAAATAACAGTACCATCGGGGTTATAACGTGCTACGAAAGCATCGTAAAATCCTCTGCCCTGTAATTCAAAATCTCCGAATTTCGCAGAATTAATAAATCTTCCGACAATAACGGGATTGCCATCTTGGTCAACTGCAATATCTAAGGCTTCATCCATGTTTAAGCCACCGGAACGGACTGCCCAATAGAAAGTGCCATTACTGTTTATTCTTGCCACGAATATGTCTTTTGACTCAAAATCTCCCGTAACATTAGGTTGTAATTCACTATTACCGAATTTTGAATTTCTTGTAAATGAGCCGGTGATAAATACATTTCCATTTTCATCTGCTGCAATTCCCTGAGCTTCATCATCGCCTTCGCCTCCTGCTTGTAGAACCCAATCGGGCATACCGTTAAGAAAGTATTTTGCGACATATATTTCATAATCCAAGAACTCTGTATTATCACTGTTACTTATCAATTCCTTGCCACCAATGATAGCTTTTTTGGTAAATTTACCGGTAGTGTATATTCTGTTCTCATTATCACAAGTTACAGCCATACCTTCATCAAAGAATTCACCGCCACCCGATTTTGCCCATAAGCATTGACCTTCGGGTGTATAACGTGCGAGAAACATGTCACTGTTGCCTTCACTGTTTAATTCAATTTTATCGAAAAACCCTTGTGAAGTATAGTATCCGGTAATAATTAAATTTGAAAAAGAGTCCAAGCATATATCATTGACAACATCATTGCCGTCGCCGCCAACGTTAACTAACCATTCAACTGAACCGTCCGGCAGTATTTTTGCAATGAAACCGTCAGTCCCCCCTTTCGCAAATATACCCCTATTATCGAATAACATACTGTGACTGAAAGAACCTGTGATATATGAATTTCCGAATAGGTCAGTAATGATACCGGTTGCTATATCACGTTCAGGACCTCCTATGCTCGTAACCCATTCTATTCCTCTATTCGGT